>DATLZJ010000046.1:0-16941 GCA_035574055.1 Caldilineaceae bacterium | reverse complement strand
CCTGCCGCTCCTGCTCGCTCCAGTTGCCGGGGTCAATCAGCGCCGGCTCGCCCGGCTGAAGGTTGCGCGCCACACCGTCCAGCCCGGCGGCGATGAGGCCGCCCAGCGCCAGATAGGGGTTGTTGCTGGGGTCGCTGGCCTTCAGCTCCAGGTTGACCGTGCTTGCTTCACTGCCCCAGGCGCCGGAGGCAATGCGCACCGACGCCTCACGGTTGTCCGGCCCCCAAGCCGTATAAGCGCTGCTCCAGAAATGCGGCTGCAAGCGCCGGTAGGAGTTGTAGCTGGGCGCGGTCAGGGCCAGCAACCCAGGCAGATGCTCCAGCACACCCGCAATGAACGAATAGCCCAACGCGCTGAGGCGGTAGGGGTCTTCGGCATTGTAGAGCAGGTTGCACTCCCCGGCCAGGTCCCACAGGCTCCAGTGGATGTGGCAGCCATTTCCCGCTTGGTCGGGCATGGGTTTGGGCGCAAGCGACGCCAGCAACCCGTGCTGGTGGGCGACGTTGCGCACCGTCTCGCGGAACCAAATCTGGTTGTCTGCCGCGCGCAGCGCATCGGTATGGCGGATCGGCATCTCGTGCTGGCCGTGGCCCAGCTCCGGGTAATAGGCGTCCACCGGGATGCCCTGCTCCTCAAAGGCGCTGACGATTTCGTCAATCACCTCGGCAGCCAGGGTCATGGCGATAGAACTGAAGCAGAGGCCGGTGTCCAGCGGCACATATTGGCCTGGCGACTCCTCGCGGAATAACGTGAACTCATTCTCCAGGCTGGCCTGCACCGAGATGCCCTGCTCGGCGGCGCGGGCGATCATGCGCTTCAAGAAGGAGCGCGGGCAAGCGCCCCACGGCTGGCGGTCGAGGGTCAGCATATCGCACATCATGGCCGCGCTGTGGGGCGCATAGGGCAGGATCACAAAGCTGCTGGGGTCCGGCACCAGACGAATCTCGCCGACCGGCCCCATGCCCTCCACCGGCTGCAACTGGTCGAGCATGTTCATGGCCTGCATCGCCACCGTCAGCCCCTGCCCGGCGTCCATGCGCGCGGACAGCCGGTCCACCGGCACCAGCTTGCCGCGGATCGTGCAGCCGTTATCGCAGTAGAGAAAGCGTACCAGCCGCACGCCCGCATTGAAACAAGCGCTGAGGACTTGATCCTTATTCAAGTGCGCCTCCGTTCATCATGGGTGTTACTACAAGGGGACGCCATAGTCGTCTGCTCGAATGTTCGTGAGATAGGCGACACAATCATCATACCGTAGGTGCGGCATCCTGCCGCACGTACCTCCATGGGGGAGCGTGCGCTAGGATAGCGCACCTACGGCTCATGGGTATGGCCTAATCTCCTGAAATTCCCGCCTCATCACCTCATCGGCTTACCGATAAACCCGCCCATGAGCTTGCCGATGCTTTGCTCACTCGGCGGCGGATGGGCTGATCTCGGCGGCGAAGGAGTAAACGCCATCCTGTACCTGGATGATGGTAATGGACTTCTCCGGCTTGCGCTGGCCTTCAGGGTAGGTGATGGTCCCAGTGACGCCGGCAAAGCCTTGCGTGGCGGCCAGCGCATCGCGGATGGCTGCCGGATCGGTCGAACCGGCGCGGCTGATGGCGTCGGCCAGCAAGCCCATCATGTCGTAGCCCAAGGCCGCAAAGGCATTCTCCGGCGCGCGCCCATATTCTGCTTCATACGCCGCCACGAAGTCCTGCACCTTCGGGTCGGGGTTGTCGAGCGCGGCATGGGTCGAATAGTAGACTTCATCGGCCAGGTCGCCGGCCACTTCGGCAATGAGCGGCGTATCAAAGCCGTCGCCGGAGAGGATCGGCTGCGTCAACCCCGCCTCGCGAATCTGGCGGGTGGTGATGCCGGCCTCGTTGGGGATGGCCGACACAAAGAGCACATCCGGCGGCGGGTCCAATTCCTGCAAGCGGGCGATCTGGGCCGAGAAATCTGTATCGCCCGACTGGTAAATGTCCTCCAGCAGAATCTCGCCGCCGCGCTCGGTCCAGCGCTGCTTGAAGAACGAGGCCAGCGCGGTGGTAAAGTCATAGGCCTGGTCCACCAGCATCCAGGCCGTCTGCGCGCCCAGGGTATCAATGGCATAGTCGGCAATGGCATAGGCCTGGGCGTCATCGCCAAAGGGCACCATAAAGAAGTAGTCGCCCACTTGCTCCGGCAAGGTGGGCAGGGTCGCGCCCGCGGTCAGGAAGGGAATGCCTGCCTGTTGGGCAATTGGACCGGCGGCCAGGGCAAAGGTCGAATCGTTCAGCCCACCGATGGCGACCACCTGATGTACGTCAATCATCTCGGCCACCGCGTTGGTGACGGTGGTCTGGTCGGTCTTGCCGTCAATGGCGATGATCTCGATCGGGCGGCCCAGGATGCCGCCGGCCTCGTTGATCTCCTTGGCGCGGAGCATCATCCCATTCAGGCCAGGTTCGTCAATCGAAGACATGCCGCCGGTCACATTGTACAGGCCGCCGATCCGAATCGGCTCCCCGCCTGCGGCGGCCTCTTCAGCAGCTTGCTCCGCGGCGGGCGTCTCGGTGGCCGCTTCCTCACCGGCGGCAGCCTCGGCGGGCGTTTCGGCGGCGGGCGCTGCGCCGGGCGAGACAGCCGGCGCCGGGCAGGCTGCCAGGATCAGAGACAACAGCGCGATCAAGGTAAATAACCGGGCAATCCGCATAGTTCGCCGTCTCCTTTCAGGTATGTTTCATGATGCAACAGCACAATCCGATTGCAGTGAGCGCCGATTGGGTCCACACGCCGGACCCTGGCAGGTGCAACGCTTACTCCTGCGCCGGCCTGTGGAGGCGCGCCGGCGGGCGTAGCCCCCGCCAGGGCAGGCGCACTTCGCTGCCGCCCAGCAGTCCCTGGCGCCGGTAGATCATCACCCCCGCGGCCAGCAGCGCGATCACGATCTGGCTCAAGCCATAGAGCGGCGTGCCACCCACGGCGAGGGCCGTCTCCACCCGGCGCAGCAGCTCCGGCAAGATCGTCAGCAAGACCGCGCCCAGGACCGAGCCGCTGATGCTGCCCATGCCGCCGACCACCAGCATTACGATCAGATTGAAGGTGATCGCGAAAGAAAACGAGCCGGGCGTGATCGCCGTGATCTGGTGCGCCCACAGTGAGCCGGCGGCCCCGGCAAAAAAGGCGCTGACGGCAAAGGCCAGCAGCCGGGTCGGAAAGACACGCACCCCGCGCGCCGCCGCCGACAGCTCATCCTCGCGGATCGCGATCATGGAGCGGCCATAGGGCGAGTTGACCAGCCGCCACACGACATAAATGGTCACCAGCGCCCAGCCGTAGGCCCACCAGATGTCGGTATAGGCCGGGATGCCGTTGATGCCGCGCGCCCCGCGCGTCACGGTCTGCCAGTTGTTGGCGACCACACGCACGATCACCATCAACCCCAACGTCGCCACAGCCAGATAGTGGCCGCGCAACCGCAGCACCGGCACGCCCACCACCAGCGCCACCAGCGTCGCCAGCAACCCACCGGCAATGGTCGCGACAATAAAGGGCGCCGTCGTCTGTTGCAGCCAGCTCGGCAGGCCGGGATGCATGGCGACCTTGGTCGCGGCGGGCAGCGCCAACAGCGCCGAGGTATACGCGCCAATGGACATGAAGGCCGCCGGGCCGAGCGAAAAATCGCCGGTAAAGCCGTTGGTCAGGTTCAGGCTGACCACCAGCATGATGTTGATCGCGATCACCGAGAGCACGCGCAGATAGTAGTTGTTGAGCGTCTGTTGCGCCAGGGCCAGCAGCAGGAGCACCAGCCCTACATACGCGGCCCCTTGGAGCAACTGTACCAGTCGCGGTGGCATGGCCTATGCCCGATCTTCCGGCGCCGCGCCCAATATCCCGTGGGGGCGCACAAGCAGGATCAACAGCAATAGCGCAAAAACAAAGGCATCCCGGTATCCGGCGTAGGCAGGCGGCAGGAAGCCCACAAAGAAAATTTCGGCAAAGCCGAGCAAATAGCCGCCCAGCACTGCGCCGGGGATCACGCCGATGCCGCCGATCACCGCCGCGACAAAGGCCTTGAGGCCGGGCAGAAAGCCCATGAACGGCTCCACTGTGCCAAACTTCGCCGCCCACAGGAACCCCGCCACCGCCGCCAGCGCCGAGCCGATGGCAAAGGCCGTGGCGACGATTTGGTTGACAGGGATGCCCATCAACTGGGCGGCGCGCAGATTTTCGGCGGCGGCGCGCATGGCGATGCCCACCCGGTGGTAGCGCACAAACAGGCTGAGCAGGAGCATCAGCGACACGGCCAGGCCAAGACTGAGCAGATCGAGCGTGCCAAAGCGGATCGCGCCCACCTGGTGCAGCGCGGTCAGATTGCCCGGCAGGCGCAGCGACTGGGGCTGCGCGGTGACGGCCAGGATCATGCCGTTTTCGATGATTGTGCTGACTGCCAGCGACGTGATCAACATCGTCACCTCCGGCGCGCCGCGCAGCGGGCGATAGGCCAGCCGCTCGACCAGCACCCCCACCGCGCCGATCACCAGCATGGGCAGCAGCACCGCCAAGCCGAGCGGCAAGACGCTGTTGACAACCATGAACAGCGCCAGGTACGCGCCCAGCATCATCAGGTCGCCGTGGGCAAAGTTGATCAGCCGCAGCAGCCCATAGACCATGGTCAAGCCGATGGCGACCAGGGCATAGACGCTGCCCAGGTTTAGCCCGTTGACAACCTGTTGCGCGATATAGGACGCCGAATACACCCTACCCTCCCAGATAAGCCGCCTGAATTTCCGGGTCATCCACCAATTCGGCGGCCGGGCCGGAGAGACGGATGCGCCCGGTCTCCAGCACATAGGCCCGGTCGGCGATGCGCAACGCCTGGTAGGCGTTTTGCTCGACGAGCAGGATGGTCACCCCTTGGGTGTGCAGCTCACGGATCACTTGAAAGATGCGTTCCACCAACAGGGGCGCCAGCCCCAGCGACGGCTCATCCAGCATGAGCAGCCGCGGGCGGCCCATCAACGCCCGGCCAATGGCGAGCATCTGCTGCTCGCCGCCGCTCAAGCTGCCGGCAGCCTGCCGCCTGCGCTCCAAAAGCAGCGGAAAAAGCTCGTAGACGCGCTCCAGGTCGCTGCGCACCCCCGCCGCGTCGCGGCGGTGATAGGCGCCGGTCAGCAAATTCTCCGCCACCGATAGCCGCCCAAAGACCAGCCGCCCCTCCGGACAGTGGGTAACGCCGCGGGCCACCAGCCGGTGAGGCGGCGCGGCGGTGATATCCTCGCCCTCGAAGAGGATGCGCCCCTGCCGCGGCGGCACGACGCCTGAGATGGTCATCAGCGTCGTTGTCTTGCCCGCGCCGTTGCTGCCGATCAAGGTGACCAGCTCGCCCGCCTCCACCCGCAGGTCAATCCCGCGCAGCGCCTGGATGTTGCCGTAATAGACATGAACCTCTTGCAGCTCCAGCATCGCCGGTCTCGATAGCTCCTGAGTTTCGTCCTGAGCTTCCCGTACAGGCAGCCCGCCCTCCAGCCTGGCGCCTTGTCCGGCGGCGCCAATGAGTTTCGGATCACGCCACATAGCGCAGCGGCGCGGCCTGCCCCAAATAGGCCTCAATCACATCGGGGTCGCGGCGGATGGCGTCGGGCGGGCCTTCGGCGATGACTTTGCCGTAGTTGAGCGCCTGGATCCGCTCACAGTGGCCCATGATCACCTGCATATTATGCTCGATGAGAATGATGGTCAGCTCAAACTGCCGGCGTAGCTCCTGCACCAGCCGGATCAGCGCCTCGGTCTCGGTTGGGTTCATGCCGGCGGTCGGCTCATCCAGCAGGAGCAGCCGTGGGGCCAGGGCCAGGGCACAGGCGATCTCCAACCGGCGCTGCTGGTTATAGGCGAGCCGCAGGACCGGCTCGCCTGCGACCGCGTCCAGGTTGACCACGGCCAGCAGCGCCCTCGCCCGCTCGACCAACGCTTGCTCTTGCGACAAAAAGCGCGGGGTGGACAGCAGCACCTCCCACAGCCGGGCATGAGACTGGCTTTGCAGGGCCACGCGCACATTTTCGAGGGCCGTCAACGCCTGAAAGAGCCGGACCTTCTGAAAGGTGCGCGCAATGCCAAGACGAGCGATCTGGTCCGCCCGGTAGCGGCTGATCTCTTGCCCGTCAAAGACAATGCTGCCGCGCGTCGGCCTGACCAGTCCGGTCAACAGGTTAAAAAGGGTCGTCTTGCCCGCGCCGTTCGGGCCGATGATGCCCAGAAACTCACCCGGCGCCAGCGTGAGATGATAGTCCTGCAACGCATGAACGCCCCGAAACGCTTTATTCAACCCGCTTACGTTGAGCAGACTTCCCATAACCGGCGCCTGCTGTTAATGCTAAAGACCGATGAGTTGGAACACAGAGGGTAGACAGCAAGCGCCGGATACAGACGCTTGCTCAGGCGCTTCAGAGCGACATCCGCCGCTCTGACTGAGTCGCTCAAATTATAGACAGGAGGGAGAAGGGCTGTCAATGAGGCTTAACGGCGCGAAAGCGGTAATGGATGTGGATGCGCTTGAAGCGCCAGGGGGAGCCTCCTCGCGGCGGCTCTCAGCGGTGACGTGCAGCCAAGCGCCGGCTGGCGTTGCTTTCTATCATAGCCGGTCTGCGAGCTGGGGAGGCAGCTGCTCTTAGGGCCAGCCGCCTCCGCGCGTCCCACACTCTTGCCGGATAGCCCTCCGCTCAGGCCATGGCGTGGACCACCTCGCCGTCATGCCACTCCGGGTCGCCCTCCAGCAAGGCGCGGAACTTGCGATAGCGCTCATCTTGCTCCGGGCTGGCGGCATTGCTGTGGTATGCCTCCCTGCTTTCAAAAAGAACGACCATGTAATACTCATTGGGGTTCGCATCCATGCGGTAGATGTACTCGGCGCGCATTCCCGGAATCTGCAAGCCCTGGTACTCCTGGTTCAGCTTGATCAGCTCGGCTTCCATCCCTGGCTTGAGCCGGAAGCGAGCAACGGTTCCATACATGGTTCCCTCCTTTTGGGTGCTCCTGTTGGTGGTATTGCCGGTTGACTGCATTCGCTCTAGCCACACTCGATACAAAATACAGGGTAGGGTGAAGCGCTTCACCCTACCCTGTACATGCCGTGGGGCGCTATGGGGTCACGACCGGACAGGCCGGCGCGCCGCTTGTCGTGCAGACGATGCGGCCCTGGATGGCCGGGCTGACCGGTGTATTGGCCGTAATGTAGTCGGCCAGCACCTGGTCCATGATGTCGCGCGTCGTGCTGCGCGAGAAGAAGTTGGGGTAGCCGTCGCCGCCGTTCATCATAAAGTCATTGGTTGCCAGCGAGTAGGTTGAGGCGGCGGTCAAGTCTACCGGCTCAGGCTGTACGCCCAGGTCGTTGATGATGTACTCCAGATAGGCCCAGTGGGCGTCCTTCCACATCAATCCCTGCTCGACATAGGTATCCTCGTCCACAATCCCGGCCTCCAGCGGCGCAAAGTCGGCAGCGGTCGAGGAGGGGAACATGGCGTTTAGCGTCTCTTCAAAGCCCAGCGGCGTGTTACAGCCGGGGGTATAGGTACAGCCGTTATAGCTGGCGTTGGCCCGCGCAATCGAGGTGAAGTAGAGGCGGAATTGGGAGAGGTCGGGCGCTATCTCGATAGCCTTGAGATAGAAGCCTGCCGTCTGGCCGGTGCGGCCCCCTGTCAATGTCACCTTGACATCCGCCCACTCGCCCTGTTCCAAATCCGCTACAGCTGCGCTGCCGTCCTTACCTGCCGAGGCAGGCACAACCAGCACACCATCATAGTTAGTTGCCGCATCGTTGGTTGAATCATAGATATAGAGGTCGTAGAAGCGGTCAACGTTATCGGCTGTCGGGAATGCCGTGTTGGTGAGCTTGAGCTGTTCTTGCATGGCCGGGCTGAAGGAGGCGGGCACATTGGTCCACCCGGCGGCCGGGTCCAGGTCGACCCGCTGGTAGGAGACGCCAAAGGCGTTGGCCCCGGCCGGCTGGCCGGGCAGGTCGTAGTTGACTAGCACGCCCCGATCGGAGAAAAAGGTGCGGAAGTCTACGACCGGCCCCTGCAAAGCGGGCGCCAGGCTGCGCGAGCCAACCCACTCCACCGAGACGACCGTCTTGCCGGCCCGCTCGGCTGCCTGCTGGAGCGTATCCGCTTGCAGGATGCCGGCGGCGGCGAAGCTGGTACGGTTGTTGAAGTTGCCCTCGCCCGTGCGGTGGAAGGTGTTGTTGGTCGAGCCATGCTCGCCCGGGTAGGCGCCGGTCGCCAGCGTGTACCAGCCGACGCCGGTGTTAGGCGGGAATGCTTGCACCATGCCGTTGTCGCCCTTGACGCCCTTGGCAATTAAGTCGGCGTAGGTGGGCAGGACGCCCTCGGCCACGTATTTGTCCACCAGGTCCGGGCGCATACCATCGGCGGCAAAGAAGATGACCTTCGCCGTTGCTGCCTTCGTGGGCGGGCCGGCAGGTGTGTTGTTGACCGGTCCGCCTTTATTTGGGTCTGCCGGTTGGCCGGTCAGGGTTGTGCCTTCGTCCGTGGCCGGAGCGCCTGTACCGGGGATCAGTGGAAGGTGAATATCATGAGCAATGGCCGCAGAGGGAAGAAACGAGGCGGCCAGCAGGACGAGGGTGATCACCAAGTGGGACAGTGATTTTGGCGACATAGCGTTGGTGCTCCTTTGGGAAGGGGAAACTGACGTGCACGACCGGCCCTTGCCAGGGAAACGACAAGAAACCGGCAACCGCTACACAGGTTTGGAGGGGATACCAGTAGAGAGGGGGTGGCTCTATTATGACACTGCCGGCGCTGCTGTCAACCGCGCGAAACGGCAGCGGGGGCCAGGTGAAACAGGGGGAGGTCTATGGAAAGCAAACGGACCTCCCCCTGCGTTGGAGCCAACAAGGACTGACGAATGATGCAGGATAATCGCGGGCCGCTTGGCGGCGAAATTAGGCCGAGAAGATGCTGTCTACGGTAATCTGGGCGGGAGCAAAGGCGCCGACCGAGATGGTGTCGCCGCTGAGGAAGATGCCGCCCACCCGGTAGCTCTCGCCGTCCAGCAGGAAGATCTCCACCGACGGGTCGTCGGGGTCTACCAGCCAATATTCAGGCACGCCGTAGCGGGCATAGAGCGGCAGCTTGATCTTTCGGTCGGTGCGGGTCGTGCTGGGCGAGAGGATCTCCAGCGCCAGGTCGGGCGCGCCGGTAATGGCCGCCTTGCCCAGCAACTTGGGAGCGCGCTCCTTGGAGATATAGATCAGGTCGGGCTGGATGATCTGGGCCTCGCGAGCCAGCACCACATCCAGCGGCGCAGCCATCACCACGCCAAGCCCATGCTGCTTGGCATAATGGCCCAGCAAGATCAGCAGGTTGACAGAGACGAGCTGATGGTAGGGGGAGCGGGCCGGCGTCATGATGATCTCGCCGTTGAGCAGCTCCACCCGGAGCGCCGGGTACTCCTCGACGGCGGCGACATAGTCCTGGTAGCTCTTGCCGCTCAACACCACCTGCCGGTCCGGCGCCGATGCGGAACCGGCGCCGGACCCCGCGCCGGAGGCAGCTTTGGATGTTTGATTGGATGGCGGGTTAGACGCGGAACTCATCTCGTTATACTCTCCTCTATACTCGCCTCTGTAGTGATTCGCAAGCCTGGTGGAATACGCGCCGGTTCCTCGACCAACGCACAAAGCTGGCGCAAATTACGGATGTCCTCGCGCAGGTCATCCTCTTTGGGCGTCTCCAAGAGCATGGGGATGCCCACCCAGCGCAAGTCGTTGAGGATGCGCCGGAAGCCCTCCAACCCGATCTGCCCTTCGCCGATGTGGGTGTGGCGGTCCACCCGGCTGCCGAGCGCGCCCTTGCTGTCGTTGAAGTGCCAGCACTTGAGCGCCGCCAGCCCCAGCTCTTTGTCCAGCTCCTCCAACATCGCCAGGTAGCCTTCGGCGGTGCGCAGGTCATAGCCTGCGGCGAAGGCATGGCACGTATCGGCGCAGATGGCGACGCGATCCTTCTCGTCAATCTGCTGGATGATGCGGCGCAGCTCGGCGAAGCTGCTGCCCAGCGTCGAGCCTTGCCCGGCCATCAGCTCCAGCAGCGTCAGCGTCCCCCTACAGTCCGGGGTGGCAGCGTGAATGCGGTCGAGCGCCCGCGCGATGCGCGCCATACCCTCCTCCGGCCCCGCGCCGGTGTGGGCGCCGGGGTGCACCACCACATAGGGAATGTCATAGGCAGAGGCGCGCTGTAGCTCGTCTTGGTGGGCGGCCAGGCTCTTTTCCCATAGATCATCGCGCGGGCTGGCGAGATTGATCAAATAGCTGGCGTGGCTGACCGCTCGCTCGATCCCGCAGGCCTGCATCTGGCTCTGCCAGCGCGCTACATCCTCCGGGTCTACCGGCGGGCCATGCCACTGGCGGTTGTTTTTGGTAAACAGTTGAACAGCGTTGCTGCCGACCGAGCCGGCGCGGTCCAGCGCGGTACTGACGCCGCCGGCAATAGACATATGCGCGCCCAGATAGAGGGGGGGACAAGGCAACGGAAGGGGCTGGTCGCGCTGCTGCCAACGCTCCGGCGCGGTTTGTGCGCCACTCACTGTTTGGCCGGCGCCTTTTGCCCGCCGGCCTTGGCCCGGTCGCTATGCATATGGCAGTTCTTGTATTTCTTGCCGCTGCCACACCAACAGGGGTCATTGCGACCCAGTTCCGGCCCGGTGCGGCGCACGGTCTGCTGAGAGGCGCCGTTGGCGCCGTCGCGGTTGGTGCGAATGTTGCGGGCAATGGGTGTCGGCGTGACCGGAGCAGCCTGCTGCTGCTGGACCTGGATGGAGAGCACCGCCTTGACGACATCGCTGCGGATGTCGTGCATCAGCTCGCTGTACATATTGAAGGCTTCGCGCTTGTAGGCCACCAGTGGGTCCACCTGGGCAAAGGCTTGCAAGCCGATCCCCTCGCGCAGCCGGTCCAAGTCAGTCAGATGGCGCACCCAGCGGCTATCCACGGCCCAGAGCAAAATCTGCTTCTCGGCCTTGCGCATCAGCGCCTCGCCCAGCTCCGCTTCCTTGCGGTGGTAGGAGGCCAGCGCCAACTCGACCACCTGGTCTTCAATCTGCTCCTTCTTCAGCCCCTTCCACTGCTCCGCCGAGAATTCCTCCGGCAGATGGATCATGCCGCGCAGCGCCTGAACCAGCTCGTCCAGTTGCCACTCCTCCTCGTATTGGCCGGAGGTATAGGTATCTACCAACGCCAGCACTTCCTCCTCGATCATGCTCTCGATGGAGGACTTCATGGATGGCTCGGTCAAAATGCGGCGGCGCTGGTCATAGATGCGGTTGCGCTGCTCGTTGACCACCTCGTCGTACTGGAGTACATGCTTGCGCATGTCGAAGTTGTGGCCTTCGACCTTGGTCTGGGCGTTCTCGATGGCCTTGCTGACCAGCCCGGCCTCGATGGGCATATCGTCTTCGACACCCAGGCGGCTCATCAAACCGCTGATGCGGTCGCCGCCGAAGCGGCGCATGAGATCGTCAGCCAGGCTCAGGTAGAAGCGGCTCTCGCCGGGGTCGCCCAAACGGCCCGAGCGACCGCGTAGCTGGTTGTCAATGCGCCGCGCCTCGTGGCGCTCGGTGCCGATGACATAGAGACCGCCCAGCGCGCGCACCTTCTCGCGGTCGCGCTCGACCTCGCGGTGCTTCTCGGCCAAGACCTGCGCCCAACGAGTGTTGTAGACGGTGGTCGGGTCCTGGCCGTGCTTGAGCATGTCCAGCGCCTCGTTCCAGGCCGACTGGGGAATCTCGGTCAGGTCCACCTGCTCACGGCGAAGCTGCTCGCGCGCCAGCCCCTCCGGATTGCCGCCCAAGAGGATGTCCACACCGCGGCCGGCCATGTTGGTGGCAATGGTGACGGCGCCGGGGCGACCGGCCTGGGCGATGATCGTCGCCTCCCGCTCATGGTTCTTGGCGTTGAGCACCTCATGGGGGATGCCCCGCCGTTTGAGCAGCCCGCTGACCAGCTCGCTGGTCTCAATGGCGACCGTCCCCACCAGCACCGGCTGGCCGCGCCCATGGGCCTGGGCAATGTCGTCAAGCACCGCCTTGAACTTGGCCTCGGCGGTGCGGTAGACCAGGTCGGGATGGTCCTTGCGGATCACCGGCTTGTAGGTGGGCACCACCACCACATCCAGATTATAGATGCGCTGGAACTCCTCTTCCTCGGTCTTGGCTGTGCCGGTCATGCCCGCCAGCTTGTCGTACATGCGGAAGAAGTTCTGGAAGGTGATGGTGGCGAGGGTCATGGACTCCTTCTGGACCTTGACCCCCTCCTTGGCCTCGATGGCCTGGTGCAGCCCCTCGGAGTAACGACGGCCCTCCATGAGCCGGCCCGTGAACTCATCTACAATGACCACCTCATTGCCGCGCACGATGTAGTCGCGGTCCTTGCGGAAGAGGGCATGGGCGCGCAGCGCATTGTCCAGATAGGGGATCATCTCAAAATGCTCTGGGCTGTAGAGATTGGCGATCCCCAGACGGTTCTCGATATAGGCGATGCCGTCCTCGGTGAGGGTGACGACCCGCTCCTTCTCATTGACCACATAGTGGTGGTCGGGCTGCAGGTTGCGCACCAGCGCGGCGAACTCTACATAGTAATTGGAGCTTTCACGCGCCTCGCCGGAGATGATCAGCGGGGTGCGGGCCTCGTCAATCAGGATGTTGTCCACCTCGTCAACGATGGCGTAATGGAGCTCCCGCTGAGTAACATGGTCCAGGCTCTGCACCATGTTATCGCGCAGATAGTCAAAGCCGAACTCGTTGTTGGTGCCATAGGTGATGTCGGCCTGGTAGGCTTCCCGCCGGGTGATGGGGCGCAGCGCCTGGAAGCGGTCATCCGCCGAAGGGAAATCGGGGTCATACATAAAGCTGCCCCGGTCCGGGCTGCCGGCGCTGTTCTGGATAACCGCGGCCGACAGGCCCAGCTTGTGATAGATCGGCCCCATGAGCTGGAGACCGACTTTGGAGAGATAGTCGTTGGGGGTGACCAGGTGAGCGCCGCGCCCGGCCAGCGCGTTGAGATAAAGCGGCAGGGTCGCCACCAGGGTTTTACCTTCGCCGGTCTTCATCTCGGCAATAGCGCCGCTGTGCAATACCATGCCGCCGATGAGCTGGACATCGTAGTGGCGCAGGCCGATGGTGCGCTTGCTCGCCTCGCGCACGGCGGCAAAGGCTTCGGGCAAAATCTCGTCCAGGACCTCATTTTCGGCCTGGAGGATTTCCTTTTTGATGCGGTTCAGCTCGACGCGGGCATACTTCTGCTCGTCGGTGCCAAGCACGCTCAGGTATTCTTGCTGCGCCGCGTCCAGCTCGGCGCGCAGCGCATGGGTGGCCTCATAGATACGTTGCCGGAAGGAAGCGGTCAGATCGCGCAGCTCGTCGTCGCTCTTCGCCTCGAACTTCTTCTCTAGCGCGTTGATCTCCTCAACAATCGGCCAATAGCGCTTAAGCGCCTTTTCATTTGGGTCGCCAACAATGGCGGTCATGAGTTTACGAAACATGGATTTATCCTTTTTCCAGCACGGCCTATCCGCTTCTGGCGCGTCTATTCTACCACGGACGCGCCTGGGGTCAATATGGGGCGAGAGGCGCCGGTGCGCGAGAAAGCCTACCGGCCTCCTCGCGCCCCTCTTCGGCTGGCTGGTGGTCAGCATGGACCAGGCGCAGGCTTGGGCCTGATGTTTGCGGGCATGGGGCTGAACGGCGCACTGATCGGGTATCTCTTCCGCCCCCTGCGCTGCGTGGAGGGGGGACCTGCCGGACTGTCCTGACACGCCCGTGCGCGCCACGAGTGACGCCGATGCCGCGCCGGCGCAATGAATAGGGCGTTGAGCCTCGTCACCGTTCCACAGTCGGGGCCGGCTCGAGAACGGTGACGAGGCCGGTGGCGAGATCGTAATAGGCGGCCACAATCTTGATCCGGTCTTCTTGCACGGCTTGGGCCAGGATCGGGCTGCGGGCCGGCAACTGGGCTGCCGTCAACTGGGCGTGGACGCGTATGGCGTTCTCCCAAAGGTCGCCGGGCAGTTGTTGCGCCGCCTCGATGGCAGGTTGAACGCCCTCCGCCAGTTGGGAGATATATCCGGGCATGGGGCTGCCGGCAATGGCGGCATTGACCGCGCCGCATTGGGAGTGCCCCAGCGTCATCACCAGCGGCGTCGCCAAGACATGCACCGCAAACTCCAGGCTTGCCAGCACGTAGTTGTCGAGGACATGGCCCGCCACGCGCACGATGAAGAGATCGCCTAACCCCTGGTCAAAGATCAGCTCAGACGGCACACGGGAGTCGGAGCAGCTCAGGATGACGGCGAAGGGCTGCTGGCCCTCCAAGACGGCGCGCCGGTGCCGTTGGTCTTGGCGCGGGTAGAGCTGGCGCATGGCCGCGTACCGGCGGTTCCCCTCCAGCAGCCGCTCCAGTGCTTGATTTCCATCCATAGCCATTCAACATCGGGCCGGTGTGCCCAAAGGTACACCGGTCTATGAATTCTTGGTCATGAATCACACGGCGCAGCCGCTGACGCCCCGATTTCCGGGAGCGGCTGCGCCGGCCATTATATCACAGGCTCCACCGTCACCAGGTCGGTCGCCATGCGTCCCTCTTCGACAACCAGGGCGATGCCGCCGCTGCACAGGGGACGCTCGTGGTCCTCAACGCGCAACACTTCCTGGCCGTTGACCAGCCCCACCAGCGTCTGCCCTTGCGCCGCCAAGCGCAGCTCATAGTCGCCGCCATAGCGCCAATCATAGGGCGCTTCGGCCAGGATATGGTCGCCATCCAGCGCCTTGACCAGGCGCACCCGCTGGTCATTGCACAGGAGGAGCGCATAAAAACGGCGCATTCCCTGAACCCGCGCCGCAATGCCGCCGCTTTTGACCAGGTGCGGGCGGACGGTGGCCGATACGGCGTAATCGGTCCAGTCGCGCGCGCCGTAGATGAGCAGCCCGCGCCCCTCGTTCTGGGCCAGGCGGAAGGCTTCGGGCCAGCGATGCTCATACTGGTCAATGCCGTTGACCCAGGCATGGCGCCACATCTCCCCCGGCTCGTCGGGCCGGCGCAGCGCCAGGCGCGGCGTCCCCTCCCAGGTGAGATAGTCGAGGTAGAGCGTCCCGTCGGCGTGGCTGTCGCTGCGCGCCTCGACGCCCACAAAGGCAATCGGCGCGGCGCCGGTGTCGGGGAGCGTCCATTCAAGCTGGTAATGCGCCCCCGGCGCCAGCTCCACCTCCGGCCCGCGCACCAAGGCCAGGGCATCATTGGCGCCGTAGACCTGTACATAGAGGTTGCCGCGCACGGGCTTGCTGTTCGCCGCGTCCACCTCCAGGGCTGCGCGCACGGTCTGGCCGGGGGAGAGCTGGGGAGAGGCCAGCAGCGCATAGCCCCGCTGGCTGAAGTAGCGTGCGATTTCGACCGATGGAATGAAGACCGGCGTCGCCACGCGCGCGGCGCGACCGGGCGCCAGGGCGCGGTAGCGGATCGCCAGGCTGCGCGTTCCCGTCCGGCTGTGGCCGGGGACGTTCTCCACCGTCGCCACCCCGCGCGCCTCGGCGCTCTCCTCGGGCTGAAAGCCCTGGACCGCGCCGGGCAGGTCAAAGTGAAAGCGGGCGCCGTTTTTGGGCGCCAGGGGCGGCTCGCCGGCCAGCGCCCGCCCGATATTCACCACCTGGAAGGTCTCATGGACTGCGTCGGTGATGGCGCGCCCGCCGTCGGCGGTAGGCAGGTACATGCGGTCGGCCACCGGCCCGCGCCAGTCCGGCCCAGCGCTGTCCAGCGCCGCCAACCCGTTGCGGATGCCCAGCAGACAGCCCAGGTTGCCCGAATTGCAGTCGGTATCCCAGCCACAGGTGTTGACGATCATGAGCGAGCGTTGGAAGTCGCCCCCGCCGTGGAGCAGCGCATGGATGATGAGCGCGTGGTTGGGCACCATATGGCAGTTGCCGCCATATTTGTCATAGCCGTAGTGGGCGGCGATCTGTTCGCGGGTCTTGCGCCAGTCCGGCTCGCCTGCGTGCCAGTTGCGAATATCCTGGATCATCCGGTAGATGATGGAATTGCGCGGGATCAACCCCACGGCTGTATCGAGCAGGGTGTTGATATCCGGCTCCACAAAGGCCAGCGCCTCCATCGCCGCCACCACCTGCGCGCCGTAGATGGCTTCGCCGTCGTGGCTGACGCTGGCCGCCCGCCGCGCCAAATCGGCGGCCAGCTCCGGGTCGCCGGGGGCGACCATCGCCCAGCCGTCAATGAAAATCTGCGCGCCGATCTGCTCGGCGACCACTTTGCCGTTGCAGGCAATGGAGCCGCTTTGGGGCGCGGGGACGCCATGCTTGAGGCGCAGAAACGCGGTATGCTCGGTCGAGTTGCCCAGCCCACCCCACCAGAGGATGGTGCGCCGCTCGATGATATAGTTGAGCCAGGTCTGGCCGATTTGGGCCGGCGTCAGGTCGCGGCGGTTATCATAGTCGGGCAGGGCGCGCAGAAAGGTGAAGGTGCCGGAGATGTCGTCGTCGGTGACGATCAGCGGCACGCCCAGCCGCTCATGTACGTAATAATAGATTTCCCCTAGCTCGCGCTGGATGCGCTCATAGGTCCATCCCTCAAAGGGCCGGCCCAAATAGACGCCGATGATCTTGCCCAAGACGCCGGCGTAGACTCGTTCTAGATAGTCAGAAGGAAGCGCCATACCGGTTATCTTTCTTTTTGGGTCTTTCCTGGTCTTTTCTGATGCTTTGCATTCTTTGCGGTTTTCTCTCCGCTCTTTCTCTCTCCGCTCTTACATTTTCAGCCCGCCCTGGGTCAGCCCCTCAATGAAACGGCGCTGGAGCGCAAGGAAGATGGCCAGGATCGGCGCGATCATCATGACCGCGGCCGCGCTGGTCAGCGCCCAGTCGCGGCTGAACCGGGTGGTGAACTTGTAGTAGCTAGTC
>DATLZJ010000045.1:0-2738 GCA_035574055.1 Caldilineaceae bacterium | reverse complement strand
TCACGGCGTCAGGCGGTAGATCGTAGGTGCGGCATCCTGCCGCACGGCTCGATGGCGTCGCGTGTGCCCAGGCGCACGAAAAGCGGCAGCGCTGACGCGCCCTTCCCTGTTGGCCGCACGGACCCGGCGTGCTCACGCTGTGTCGTTGGGGCTTGGCCGCTCGTGCCCTGCTTCATCTGCCGCGCAGGTTCACGAGAGACCTTGGCGGGGACGCAGGCCGGCAGCGTCCGGGCGAAGCCGCGCCTGTGTTTACAGCCAGGGCGTGCGGTAGGATACCGCCCCTACGCGTGCTACCAGCGCGTGCGCGCCACGAGGGGCGCCGGATACCGCCCCTACGGGGAGGCCGCTCCCATTGTTCACACAAATAGTGCGGTAGCATACCGCACCGACGGTGAGGCGGCGCCCTGCTGTTCACGATCATATGCCACATTTCACGGCGGGCAGGCCGATCTTAGCCGTTGCACCCGTCCGTGTTTGTGGCGGCGCACCGCACCCATGACTTCAGCCCAGAGGATGTCTATGCCGACTGTCGTCAACAGCTTTGCAGAGATCGAAGTGGAGTTCACCCGTCGCGCCCATAGCATCGTCGCGCTGCCAAACGCGTTCGTGGACGAGCAGGCGGCCTGGCAAGCGCTGCTGCAACGCTGGAGCGCCGCAGAGATCGAGGGCAAGGTCCGAGTTGACCAGCGCGCGCGGCCAGACCGCCACACTCCCGCTTTGGCGCGTGTTACAGCACCTGGTGCTCCACGGCATGCAACATCACACCGAGATCGCCCAATTGCTGACGACCAAGGGCGAGTCGCCGGGGGATATTGGCTTTATCTTTTTTGAGTGAGCCTCTTTGAGGGCGCTCTACGACCCCTGCATCTTCTTCCACGCCTCGTATTCGGCCTGGGCCTCGGCGGAGAGGGGATAGTACCGGCGTAGCTCGCCTCCCTCCGAGAGGCGCAGCCGGGAGAATTCCTCCCATTCGGCGTGGGCGCTGGCCCGCTCCAGCAATTGGGGCGCCAGGCTGATGGGCACAACTACCGCGCCGTCGTCGTCGGCAATGATGATGTCGCCGGGCATGACCAGCACATTGTTGACGCCGATGGGCACGTTGACGGCGAAGGGGAAGAGGGCCGTCTGGGTATGGAAGTTGGGCGTCGTACCTTGGAGCCAGAGGCCCAGCCCCAGGTCCTTGGCCTTGGGATAATCACGGATGCAGCCGTTGATGACCACGCCGATCCCGCCTTTGCCCTTGAAGTAGGTCAGCATCATCTCGCCAAAGATGCCGCTGCCCATGTCGCCGCGCGCGTCCACCACCACCACATCACCCGGCTGGGTGTGGTAGAGCACATGGCGGTGGAGCTGGCGCTCCGGGTCGGTGTACTCGCCCTCGCCATATTGGTCCTCGCGTTTGGGCATCATCTGGAGCGTCAACGCCGGCCCGCAGATGGTCTTGCCGGGGGTGAAGGAGCGCGGGCCGCGGATATGGGCGTCGCGGATGCCGAGCTTGTTGAGGTCGCCTGCGGCGGTGGCGCTGCCGATATGGGCCAATCCTTCGATCAACTCCTTGGGCGGGCGCTGGATGTCCGGAGTATGGGTCATGGTTTTTCCTCGCGATCTAGCAGATGATCTGGCAGGATAATCTAGCACTGTGTGGAAATCGGATGATTCAGGAATGTGCGGCTGCTCGCATCATTCTGCCTCAAGGGGCCTCACCGCGCAAGCCAATCCCCTATCGGGATCACCTAGATTGACACCTTGGGATTGACACCTTGGCGTCAAAAACGTAGACTCTACGCCAAGAGTGAGCAATATGGGCAAACAACGGTCCAGGTCTACGCCGACCCAGAGACCAAGCGCCGTATTGGATTAGCGGCGGCCAAGTAGAACATCCCTGTCACCGCGTCTTGTCTGAGTGCTATTGAACCGCAACTCGCCGACGATGGGCTGCTTGAGGAAGAGCAGATGGCCATCCCTGTCAAACCAACACCCGAGGAGGATTGGCTCGCAGGGTTATATATTGCCTATGTACGAGAGCAGGTGCGCGACGCAAGGGTGAGCTTCCAGGTTGCGGATGTACAGGCACTACCCTTTGAGGATGGAACGGTAGACGCGGCCGTGTCGGGCCTCGTTCTCAACTTCGTGCCTGACAAGGAACGCGCGCTATCGGAGATGGCGCGGGTGGTGCGACCAGATGGCCTCATCGCCGCATATGTCTGGGACTATGCAGGCGAGATGCAGTTGATGCGTATCTTCTGGGATGCAGCGGTCGCGCTCGACCCGGCCGCA
Source organism: Caldilineaceae bacterium (assembly GCA_035574055.1). GTDB lineage: Bacteria > Chloroflexota > Anaerolineae > Caldilineales > Caldilineaceae > QEUY01. The sequence goes on along the minus strand of DATLZJ010000045.1, from coordinate 461 downwards.
TATGAGCTTGACGAGGGGCGGCGAGTGAATGATTCCCGCCGCCCTGGGATTGCGCCAAAGGCAGGCGCCGCTAGGCGCGTACGCGCTCCTCTTCCAGGTCAAAGGCCCAATAGCCTGGGCCGTCGGTGAAGAAGGCTGCGTTCAGCTCGATATCGGCGGCGAAGTCCTCCGGCACATCCTCTTCCGGGAAGATCGCCTCCTCCGGACATTCCGGCACACACGCGCCACAGTCAATGCAGGTGTCGGGATCAATATAAAAGATCGGCCAGTCGCTATCCTTCGGCCCCGGCACAATGCACTCCACCGGGCAGACCTCCACACAAGCGCCATCGCGCGTGCAGAGGCTGGTGATCACATGGGTCATCTCAAAGACTCCTTCCAGTCAGCATGATGGTGCAAAAATGGCGCCAGCTCCAACTCCCCTCTGGGGGACAGAGATTTCAGCGCCGCCTCGCGCGTCG
>DATLZJ010000044.1:0-3647 GCA_035574055.1 Caldilineaceae bacterium | reverse complement strand
CCCCGCCGTCAACGCCATCCAGACGCTCGTAGCCGTGCAGCGAAATGGCCGCTGGCGCATCGCCCTCTTTCAGAACACGCCGGCCCAATTCCACGGGCGGCCTGAGCTGTCCCAGGCCCTAACGGATGAGCTACGGCAGTTACTGCAAGAACGGTGACAACATTTACAACATACCCGGCCAATCCGTAGGTGCGGTATCCTGACCGCACATGCGTGCCCACCGTGGAGCGTGCGGCAGGGTGCCGCACCTACGATTTTTGGGCGACTTTGCCGGCCAATCTCACGACTGCTCGGCGATCTCCGCCAACTCGAACCAGCGGCTCAAGGCTGCGTCCAGCTCGTCGTCGGTCGCCTCCAGTTGCTCGGAAAGTGACTGGAGACGCAGGTAATCGTCGCCACAACCGTTGATAGCCTCGACCAGCGCCTGCTTGGTCTTCTCCAGCCTGGCGATGCGCGCCTCCAGATCATCGTACTCCCGCTGCTCTTTCCAGGTTAACTTGCGCGGGCCGTCGGCGCGGCGCTCCGCCTTTGGCGTCTCAGGGGCCGCTGCGTTGGCTGTCTCGCTTCCTGTCGCCTCGCGGTGCAGCCGTTCAAAAGTGGTGTAGGGGGTCGGGTAACGCGGCCCCAGCTTGCCGTCTTCCATGAGCAACAGGAAGTCTACGGTGCGGTCCAGGAAATAGCGGTCGTGGCTGACGACGATGAGCGAGCCGGCAAAGTGATCTAGAAATTCCTCCAGCACCGTCAGCGTCTGGATGTCCAGGTCATTGGTCGGCTCGTCGAGCATCAGCACATTCGGCTGGTGGATGAGGGTGCGGAGCAGATAGAGCCGCCGCCGCTCGCCGCCGCTCAGGCTGCCGATGCGCGCGTATTGCATGGGCCGGGGAAAGAGAAACCACTCCAGCATCTGGGCGGCCTCGACTCGCTGGCCGTCCTTGGTAAGGATCAGCGGCGCCTCCTCCTGGACAAACTCGATGATGCGCTGGTGGTCGTCCAGGTGTTCGCTGCGCTGGTCATAGTAGCCGAGCGCGACCGTCTCTCCCCAGCGCACGCTGCCCTGGTCGGGCGTCTGCTTGCCGGCCAGCAGGTCCAGCAAGGTGCTCTTGCCGGCGCCGTTCGGCCCGATAATGCCGATGCGCTCCCCCGGCTCCAGCGCCAAGTCAACGCCGCTCACCACAGGCGCGCCGTTGTAGGCTTTGACCAGCCCCTTGGCGGTGAGGACCTGGCGGCCCAGCCGCCGTCCGGCCAGAGCAATCGCCACGACATCGTCGCCGCTGTCATAGCGGATCTGCATCAGCTCCTCGACGCGCTGCTTGCGCGCCTTCTGCTTGGTGCCGCGGGCCATGGGGCTGCGCCGCAGCCACTCCAGTTCACGCACCAACAACTTCCGTCGCTTTTGCTCCGCCTCGGCCAGTGCCTGGTGGCGGGCGGCCCGCGCCTCCAAATAGTGGCTGTAGTTCCCCGGATAGCTGACCAACTGCCGCCGGTCCAGCTCGACGATGCGGTTGACCACCCGGTCCAAGAAGTAACGGTCGTGTGTCACCATCAAGAGCGCGCCGGGGGTCGTCGCCAGGTACTCCTCCAGCCAGGCCACCGTCTCCGCGTCGATATGGTTGGTCGGCTCGTCCAGGATCAGCAGGTCGGCCCGATCAATCAGCGCCCGCGCCAGCGCCACCCGTTTGCGCTGGCCGCCGCTGAGCGCGCCGACGCGGCCTTGATAGTCGGTAATGCCCAGCTTGGTCAGGATCGCCTTGGCGTTGGCCTCCGCGGCCCAGCCGCCGGTGCGGTCCATCTCGGCGACGGCCGCGGCCAGCGCCGCCTGGCGCGCTGGATCATCCGGCGCTTGTTGGAGCGCAACGCTGGCTTCCTCATAGGCGCGCAGGAGCTGCATCTGGGGCGAGCCACTGGCGAAGACCGTCGCCAGCACAGTCAGGTCGTCGTCCAGCGCCGGCTCCTGGGGCAGATATTCGACCCGCGTTCCGCTCGCCAGCCGCACGCTGCCGGCGTCGGGCGCCTCCAGCCCGGCGACGATGCGCAGGAGGGTGCTTTTGCCGCTGCCGTTGACGCCGATCAGCCCAATGCGGTCGCCGGTGTTGATCAGCAGGTGCGCGTCTTCAAAGAGGGGGCGCTCGCCCAGTTGCTTGGCGAGACCTTCAATGGTCAGCAGGTTCACAGGGAATTCTCAACAGCTACAAAAGCCCACTCCGTAGGGGCGGCATTCTTACCGCCCTACGATAGGGAAAACCTCAATGACGCTGTAATGGGGCTGCTCTTACGCTGCTACTGTGCAGCGCGGATGGCGTCCACCGTGGCGGGGTCCTCCAGGCTGCTCAGATCGCCCAATGGCTGCGCCAGATAGGCCGCCCGGATCACCCGGTGCATCACCTTGGCGTTGCGCGTCTTGGGCAGCGCCGTCACGAACTTGACCGCGCGCGGGCGCAGCGGCTTGCCCAGCTCCGCCGTCACCAGCGCCAGCAGGTCCTCGCGCAGCGCCTCGCTGGGGCTGTACCCCGGTCGCAGCACACAGAAGACGACTATCTCCTGGTCCTTGACCGGATGGGGCACGCCGATGGCCGCCGCCTCCATCACCGCCGGGTGCGCGCACAGGATAGCTTCGACCTCTGCCGGTCCGACGCGTTTGCCCGCGACCATGATCGTGTCATCGCTGCGCCCCAGAATGTACCACAGCCCATCCTCGTCAATGGCGGCAAAATCGCCATGCACCCAGACGCCGGGGATGCGCCGCCAGTAGGTCTCCAGGTAGCGTTCCCGGTCGTTCCAGAACCCGCGCGTCATGCCGATCCAGGGTTGGCGGATGACCAGCTCGCCCACTGCGCCGCGCACCGGGTTGCCCGCCTCGTCCACCACATCCGCATCCATGCCGACCACCGGCCCGGCAAAGGCGCAGGGCTTGAGGGGGCTGAAGAGATTGCCCCCCAAGATGCCGCCGCTGATCTCGGTGCCGCCGGAATAGTTGAGGAGCGGTTTGCGCCCCTCCAACACCGTCTCGAAGAGCCAGGTCCACGACTCCGGGTCCCACGGGCTGCCGGTCGAGCCGATCATGCGCAGGCTGCTCAAGTCATGGCGGCGCACCGGCCCCTCGCCAAAACGCTTGAGCGAGCGGATCAAGGTGGGCGAGACACCTAGATGGGTGATATGATGGCGCTCCACCAGCGCCCAGACCCGGTCTGCGTCGGGATAATCGGGCGCGCCATCATAAAAGACCATGGTCGCGCCGTTGAGCAGCGCGCCAAAGACCTCCCACGGCCCCATCATCCAGCCCATGTCGGTCATCCAATAAAGGGTATCCTCCGGCTTCAAGTCCATCGCATGGCGCAGGTCTTGGGCGGCCTTGATGGGAAAGCCACAGTGGGTATGGACCGCGCCCTTGGGCTTGCCGGTGGTGCCGCTGGTGTAAATGACCATCAACACATCTTCGGCATCGGTGCGCTCGGTAGGCGACTGCGCGGGCTGCGCCGCCGCCAGCTCATGCCACCAGTGGTCGCGCCCCGGCGTCCAGGGCACATCATCCAGCCCGGCGCGCTGCACCACCAGCACATGGGCCAAAGTGGGGACATCGGCCGCGGCCTGGTCCACCACCGGCTTCATGGGCACAGCATGGCCCCGGCGCATCAGCCCATCGGCGGTGA
>DATLZJ010000043.1:0-9443 GCA_035574055.1 Caldilineaceae bacterium | reverse complement strand
ATTGTCGTCACCGACCTAACCTCCGTCCACCCGCTTTGGTACCACCGGGAGGCCCGCCGCTGCTTTGTCGCCAGCGAAGCCGCCTATCAGGCCGGGTTGGAAGCCGGTATGAGCCGGGCGCAGTTGCGTCTCTATGGCCTTCCCGTCCGCCCGATCTTCGCCGAACCGCCTCGCCCGAAGGCCGAGCTGCGCGCCGAGCTGGGGATGCATCCGGCCTTGCCGGCGGCGTTGCTGGTGGGCGGCGGCGAAGGGATTGGCCGGGTCGCCGAGATCGCCAAGGAGACGGCCGCCGCGCTGGCCCAGGGCGATCGCTCATCAGGACAATCACCGGCAGGACAATTAGTCATCATCTGCGGGCGCAACCGCCGGCTTCAATCGGCCCTGGAGCAGGTAGAGTGGCCCATTCCGGTTCAGGTCCGGGGCTTTGTCAGCAATATGTCCGACTGGATGGCCGCCTGTGATTGCATCGTCACCAAGGCGGGGCCGGGCACCATCGCCGAGGCGCTGATCCGGGGCTGCCCATTCTTCTGAGCGGCTTTATTCCCGGCCAGGAGGAGGGCAACGTACCCTTTGTGGTGGATAACCGGGTTGGCGTGCTGGCCGAAACGCCGCAGGCCATTGCTCGCCAGGTGCAGGCCTGGTTTGGTCCGGCGCGGGCAGAGATGGCGCAGATGGCCGAGAATGCCCGTCGCCTGGGCAACCCCCGCTCCACCCATCAGATCGTGGCCGAACTGGCCTCCCTTATCACTGAACCGGACGGACGCCGCCAATGATCTGCTGCCAGCGTTGTCCCCTCATGTTGATGCTCTGCTTGGGCTTGAGCCTATGGTTGGGCGCTTGTGTGGCAGTCCAGCCGCCGGCGACTCCTACGCCTGGCCACCGGCAGGACCCGCTGGTGCCGACGCCCCTGGTCGGCGCAACCCTGGCGACGCCCACGCCTCTGGCAAGCTCGACAGCTTCGCCCACCCCGCTGCCGACCGTCCCACCGCCCCCGCTGGCACAGCCCTACAGCTTGCGCTGGCGCGTGGGGATTAGCGTGCCCGATGGGCGCAGCCCGGCGCCTTATCCCTGGCCGGAGGCCCGGCCCGGCTGGTATCTCAACTGGAGCGTAGGCTATACCGGCACCGTCTGGACGCGCAGCCCACTGACGCCGAACTTGAGCGCCGATCTCTTTGCCATCCCTGCCGATGAGGCGGTCGGCATGGCCTTTGCGCCGATGGTGCGCGTCCGGCAGGGAAGGCTTGTCCCGCCGCCCGTCTGGCTGGCGGCCACGGCTGCTCACCTGCCGGGCCGCACCTGGCTCATCGGCAATGAACCGGATGTCAAGTGGCAGGACAATACGCCGCCGGAGCTATATGCCCGCGCCTACTATACCGCCTATACGACCCTCAAGGCGGCCGACCCGACCGCCCAGATCGCCATCGCCGGCGTCAGCCAGATCACGCCGCTGCGCCTCGCCTACCTGGATGCGGTGCTGGCCGCCTATCAAGAGCAGGTGGGCGAGGAGATGCCGGTGGATGTATGGACCATGCACGCCTTTGTGCTCCAAGAAAAGGCCGGCGATTGGGGGGTGGATATTCCCCCCGGCATGGAGGCTGACGCAGGAGAGCGATGGACCATCGAGCAACATGATGACCTGGCCTTGGTAGAGGAGCAGATACGCCGGATGCGCGCCTGGATGCGCGCGCGCGGCCAGCAAGACAAGCCCCTCTGGATCACCGAGTATGGTATCCTGATGCCGGAGAGCTACGGTTTCCCGCCGGAGCGGGTACGGCGTTTCCTGCTCGGCAGCTTTGACCTGTTTCGGACGCTGCGCGACCCGAGCCTGGGCTATCCTGCCGATGAGGGGCGGCTGGTGCAGCGTTGGGTTTGGTTCAGCACCGACGATCGGCTCTATCCAACCGGCAATCTCTTTACGTTTTCAGGCGCACCTACGCCGATTTTGGCGGCGATGACTGCTTATCTGGCCGAGTATGGGGAGTAACCTTCAGCCATGCATCCACTGACCATCCCGCAATGCCGTGAGCTGCGCGCCTGGTTTCTGCCCGAGGAGCCGGGCTTGGTTCTGGCCGCGCCCCACCGGCTGCATACTGGTCATGGCGAGTGGTGGGCCGACCGCTGGCCCAACCCGCGTCTGGTCCTGGCCGGCGTTGCAGGCAATTATGCCCTGCGCGGCGACCCGGCGGGCGTCGAGCCGCGCCTGCCGCACCCCAACATGCCGGGCTTCATTGACGCGCCCGCAAGCTTTCTTCCCTTCCTAGAGAGCGCCTCTGCGCGGGTGGATCAGTGGCCGCGTGTGCTCTATCGCCATCCGGCGACAGACCTGCCCGACGCGCCGAGCGTCGCGGCGACGGTGCGCCCGCTCACCGCAGCCGATGCGCCTGCGGCGGCGGCCCTGAGCGAAGAATCCTCCTGGATCAGCAAGACTTGGGGCGGCCCGACGGGTTTAGCAAGCAGCGGCATGGCCTGGGGCGCGTGGGTCGAGGACCGTCTGGTCTCGGTCGCCTGTACCTTTTTTGTCGGCGATGGCTGCGAGGAGATTGGGGTCGTCACCGAGCCTGACTACCGGGGCCGCGGCCTGAACGTGGCGTGTACGTTGGGGCTGTGCCGGGACATCCTCCGCCGCGGGCGCATCCCTACCTGGTCCACCTCGCCCGACAATGAGGCCAGCATCCGCGTGGCAGAGAAGTGCGGTTTTACCTTTGTGCGCGAGGGATTACTATACGTAGTCAATGTGACAATCCCGCCTGCGCCGGTCAGGCCATCCGCCTTGCCTACGCAATCGGGCGATGATTCTCTGTAGAGCTTGCGAGGATAGAGCTTTCGAGAAGATCACTTGCCCGGCATCCCGCCGTTTGGCGCGCCCTAGAGACCAATAAGCGCGGTAGGGATACCGCGCCTACGGATTGTCCAGAGTTTTCTAACTGCGGATAGTCATCGAGCTGTTGATCGCGCTGCGTGCGTGTTTTGCAGGGCTTGCGCGTAGACATCGAGCGTTTGGGCTGCCGTCGCCGACCAACTGAAGCGGCGGGCGCGGGCCAATCCGGCGGCGCGCAGGGCGGCGCGCAGGGCCGGTTGGCCGGCGATCAGTGTGAATCCTGCCACCCACGCGCCGGCGTCATCCGGCGGGAGAAGCAGCGCCGCCTCGCCGGCAACCTCGCGCACGCCCGCCGCGTTGCTACAAAGCACGGGCGCGCCACAGGCCATTGCCTCCAAAACCGGGAGACCAAAGCCCTCAAACCGGCTGGGGTAGAGGAACGCCTCGGCGGCGCGATACCAATCGGGCAGCTCCTCATCGGCCACATAGCCTGGAAAACGCACGGCTTCGTGTAGCCCCAGGTCGTGCGCGCGGGCATAGATGGCCTGGTAGTACCACCCCTGTGCGCCCGCCAGCACAAGCTGCACCCCTTGATCGGCGGGCGGCGCTTGCCGTCGCCAGCGCGCAAATGCCTCCAGCAACAGGGTCAGATTCTTGCGCGGCTCCAGCGTGCCCAGATAGAGCCAGTATCGTTCCGGCAGCCCCTTGGCTGCGCGGAAGGCAGCCGCCTCTTGGGCCGAAGCGGGCCGGAAGCGGCTATCTACGCCATTGGGGATCATGCTCACGCGCGCCGGCGATACCCGCCAGAAATGGACCAGATCGCTTGCGGTCTGCCGGCTGACTGCGATGATATGCGCCGCGCGCAGGACGCTTGCCCGGCAGAGCGCGCTCAGGTAGAGGCGCTTGAGGGGAGGGAAGTGGCCGGGTAAGCGGAGGAAGCTCAAATCGTGGACGGTGACGACGCCGGGGATGGGCGCGGCCAGCGGTAGGACATTGACCAGCCCATGCACCAGGTCTGCGCCGGCAGCCCGCAGCGCGCCGGGCAGCACGGCCTGCTCCCAGAGGATGCGCACGGGCGGGCGTTCCAGCACGGGCGATGTGACACGCAGCTCGACGCCCGGCGCGCGCAGGTCTGGCGTGTGGACAAAGACCGTGAAGCGATGGGGCGTGGCGCCGGCTTGGGCCAGCTCGCCCAGCGCGGTCACCAACTGGCGGCTGTAGGTATGGACCCCGGCCTGCCGGTAGGATGGCTCGCTGCTGATCAGTTGGGCGTTGATGGCGATATGCATGGAACCAGGTATGGGGCTATGCATCGCGTTCACCTCGACGGCTCTCGCCAAGGATTTCACGGTAAATTTCGACGGTGCGCGCCGCGACCTGGTCCATGGTGAAATGAGCGAGGACGCGGTCTCGCCCGCGCGCGGCCAGGTCAGCGCGGGCGGCGGGGTCATCCAGCAAGCGCTGGAGTTGGGCGCGCAGCGCCTCCACATCATTCTCGGCGAAAAGCAGACCGGCGTCGCCGATGACATGGGGGATCTCGCCGGTATCGCTGCCCACCACAGCCACGCCACACGCCATCGCCTCGACCAGCACGCGGCCAAACTGCTCCTTCCAGTTGGGCCGCGTGCGGCTGGGCAGCACAAATACATCTAGCCCCTGGTAAAAGCCGGGCATGGCCTCGCCGGGCAGGCGAGGGGCCAGCGACACCCGCTCCCGGATGTTCAGCGCCTCGGCCAGCCCGGCCAGCGCTGCTTGCTCGCTGCCCTCGCCCACAATCGCCAAGCGCCAATCGCCTGCCAGCCCTGCGCAGGCGCGCAGGAGCAGGTCCACCCCTTTTTCCGGCAGTAAGCCGCCGGCATAGCCGATGCGCAATGGCCCGCCCGCGGTCGGCAGGTCCGGCGCGGGCCGGAAGAAGGTGGGGTCCACGCCGAATTGGGGCAGGACGGCCAGCGGCCCCCGGTAGCCTTTGCGCGCCAAGACCGCGGCGGCTTCCTGGCTGCCGGCGATGGCATAGGCGGCGCGGCGATAATTGGCCTGCTCGAACCAGGCAAAGGGGGGTGGGTAGCGCCGGTAGAGGTTCTGCCAGGTGAAAAAGAGCGCCGGAACCTTCAGCCGCCGGGCCTCCGCCAAGGCCAGATAGGTGGCAAGGTTGTACGGCTCCTCGTCCATGTGCAGCAGGTCAGGACGCAGCCGCCTCAGCTCGCGGCCCAGCGTGGGATAGTAATGCAGATGGAAGCTGCCGTTGAAGCGGATCGGCAGGATATGGAAGGCATAGCCGGCAGCGTGGTGGGGCGCGGCGACCTGCTCCCCCCGGCGGTCGCGCCAGGCCGGCGGCGCCAGCACGGTCAGCTCCACGCCACAGCGGGCGATGGCCTCGGCCTTGCGCCGGTAGGTCCCAACCACCATTGCCTTGCTCACCAGGACGACATGCATAGCGCCATTCTACCCTTCGAGCCAATCTGATGCCGAATGGCGAACCGTTATGGGAATAGCGGCGCTCCCCCACGTTTTTCACGCTCATGTTCCATTCTCATGCCCGCACGGTATAGACGCCAAAGGAGGCTCGAATGAAAGCACCCCGCCTGATGAACCTGATCGGATTGGCCGTGATGCTGTTGGCCGTCGCCAGCATAGCGGCATCCTCGACAAAGAACTTCCGGACGCATCTCTCTGGAGACAATGAGGCGCCTGATCCCCGGGACACCAACGCCCAAGGGCAGGCCATCTTCAAGCTGAGTAAGGATGGAGAATCGCTTGAGTACAAGTTGATTGTCGCGAATATCGAGAATGTGGTTGCGGCTCATATCCATCTTGGCGAACCTGGTGAAAACGGCCCTGTCGTGGCATTTCTCTTTGGCAATGTACCACCAGGCGGAGGCCGCACTGACGGCGTTCTTGCCGAAGGGACGATTACAAAAGATAACCTTCTGAATGACCTGGCAGGCCAGCCATTGTCTGCATTGATCGAGGCGATCCAGAGCGGCAACGCCTACGTCAATGTCCACACCAACGATGGAGTTGATCCAGCCAATACCGGCCCTGGCGACTTCCCCGGCGGCGAGATCCGGGGCAACTTCCACAGCCACTAGCTCCCACGTTTGCGGATGGAGCGGGGAACCCAGCGCCTCCCTTCCCCGCTCCATCCGCTTTCAGATACTCCCCCCATTGAAACCCGGCTTCTTGCTCACAACCGGCCCAGGCGCCGGCTCACCGGCGCTCAGCGCGGTCTTTCCATAGACGCTCCCCTTTGTAAGGAAGCCCATTGACAGGCCGGACGGCGGCGCGATAATCGTGGGCATGGCTGCCGCCCAGGAAGGAGCTAGACATGGAGAGTCGTGCAAAGGCGTTCGGCCATCCGATCCATCCGATGCTGATCGTCCTGCCGCTGGGGTTGTTCATTGCGGCCGTCATCTTTGACATTCTCTACTACATCACCGGCAACGCCACCCTGGCCGCGGTTGCCTATTATGACATCGCCGCGGGCATCTTGACGGGGTTATTGGCTGCCATCTTTGGCCTGTGGGACTGGCTTGCCATTCCCGGCGGGACGCGCGCCAAGAGCGTTGGCCTCTGGCATGGCGCGGGCAATGTCGTGATCGTCCTCCTGTTTGCCATCAGTTGGTGGCTGCGCCGCGGCGAGCCGGACTTTGTTCCCAGCATCTGGGCCTTCATCCTGGCCCTGGTGGGCGTGGGCCTGGGCGCGCTGACCGGCTGGCTGGGCGGCGAGCTGGTCTACCGGCTGCGCGTCGCCGTGGATGATGGGGCGCATCTCGACGCGCCTAGCTCGCTTTCCGGTGAGCCGGCCACGCGCACGGCAGCGCCGCGGTAGGCGTGCAGGCCGGGCGCAAGCGCAAAGGCGCTCCCTCGTGCGATCCGCTTATGCCGGTTCACCTGAGTGAGCCGGCATTGTGCATTTTCCCCTATGTCAGCGTGGCCCTGTCTGCCTCAAATGGGCCAGCCGCGCGTACCCTTCTGCCCTCCAGCACGTCATCACAGGTGGATGCGACCGAACCCTGCGGCCGTATTTGGACGCGTGCCGCTCCGGCCCGCCGGCCATACGGCCCGCCATCTGTGCGTGACTAGTGTGGAGATGCCTACGTGATGCGATGCAGCCTAGCCCAGCGCGCCGCCGGGGGCCGGCGTGACCGGCGTTATGGGTGGACCCCCCTGCGTTTCTTTCTGCCGGTTGTCGGCATCATCGTGGGGCTGCTATGGGGCAGCCCGGCGCGCGCCGAGACGGTCCACGTCATTCGCGCCGGCGATAGCCTGGCCGGCATCGCCCGCCAGTATGGGGTGGATGCGGACGCACTGGCCGCCTACAACAACATTGCCGACCCCAATCTGATTGTCATCGGCCAGCAGCTTGTGATCCCGCCGCCGGCATCCTCGCCAAGCCAGGCCGTCCCAGCGGGGGATAGCCCCTTGCCGGGTCAGGAGGGCTATCACACGGTTGAACGAGGGGAGTCATTGAGCGCCATCGCCCGGCAGTATGACCTTGCCCTGAGCGATCTGCTGCGGCTCAATGGCCTGGCCGACGCCAACATGATCTGGGTGGGGCAAAAGTTGCGGTTGAGCGCACGGGTGGCGCCGGCGGCGCCGGCCCAGAAGGCCAAGCCTGTGGCGGCGGAGACCATCCATCTGGTCGCGCCAGGCGAGACGCTGGCGCTCATTGCCCAGCAGTATGGGACGACGGTCGAGCGCCTGATGCGGAGCAACGGCCTGCCCAACAGCGGCTTTGTTTACACCGGCCAGCGGCTCCGCGTGCCGCCGAACTCGACCTCGGCTGATAATATCTTTGGCGTCGCCGGCGCGCCGGCTGACGGCCGCCGCTGGATCGAGGTGGACCTGAGCGACCAGACGCTCATCGCCTGGCAGGGCGATCTCGCAGTGCTGCGCACCACCGTCAGCACCGGCAAGGCCGCAACACCGACCGTGGTCGGGAAGTTCGCTATCCAGACCAAGTATGACAGCCAGCATATGACCGGCGACGACTATGACCTGCCGGGCGTGCCCTGGGTGATGTATTTCTTTGAGGACTACGCCATCCACGGCGCGTACTGGCACGCCAACTTTGGTACACCCACCAGCCACGGCTGTATCAACATGCGCATCTCCGAAGCCAAGGCGCTCTACCAGTGGGCCGATATTGGAACGGAGGTGGTGGTTCACGAATAGGATGAAGGAGAGCGTTGGCAACAAAATACCCCGCCGGTCTATCCGGCGGGGTGGCGCAGGGCAAGTCACGGCTCATTCACCAGCGTGCCCCTCGGCAGTTTTAGGCAGGCTGCGTCTCTTTCATTTGGGCACGCGCATACTTCAAGCCTTCCTCGGCAGTCACCGCCGGGAAGACTCGAATCTCAAACAGATCCTCCCAATCCTGAATGGCAGCCATGATGGGGGCCATGCTATCGGCCTCAATGACCATGACCACCTTGGGATCGGGAGTCTGAAGCCAATACTCCGCTACGACATGCATTCCCTCTGGGTAGTGCCAACTCGCGCGGCGCACGCGTCGCTCTTGGCCGTTGCCGCCGCGCTCCGTGGCAAAAGACAGGAACAGCATTGCGCTTACCCTCCTTTCGGCTTTCGCCGGGATGTGGATGGAGCCGCCGCTCTGCCCACTCTCTATTATCGCGCCAAACTGGGTGAATGGATCATCACGTTTTAGCGGGAGGCCACTAGTCTGGACTTGGGCGAATGGCGCTTATAGGGTCGCAATCCCTTGAAAGGTAGACTTCAGCGCCGGGTAGAGCGCCCGGTATTGGGCATAGACGGCGTCATAGCAGGCGGCAGTGGCCGCGTTGGGGGCCGTGCTGCCGGTTATATGGACGGTCGCGGCGCAGGCCGTATCCACGTCGGGCCAGACGCCTGCGCCCACCCCGGCCAGCAACGCCGCGCCGTAGGCTGCGCCTTCGGTCGTGTTGACTGTCACCAGCTCGGTGTTGAGCGCGTCGGCCAGGATCTGCCGCCAGAGCGGGCTGCGCGCGCCGCCGCCCGACACCCGCACTTGGCGGATCTGCGACAGGCCCACGCCCTTCATCAGCTCAAAGCTATCGCGCAGCCCAAAGGCCACCCCCTCCAGTACGGCGCGGGTCAGGTGGGCCAGGCCGTGCCGCACAGTCAGGCCCACAAAAGCGCCGCGGGCCAGCGGGTCCGGATGGGGGGTGCGCTCGCCCGTCAGATAGGGCAAGAAAAGCAGCCCCTCGCTGCCGGGCGCGACCTCGGCGGCAGGGGCCAGCAGTTCATCATAGCCCATGCCGGGCGCGAGGGTGTCACGGTACCAGCGCAGGCTGCCCGCCGCCGACAGCATCACCCCCATCAGGTGCCAGCGGCCCGGCACGGCATGGCAAAAGGCATGGAGCCGCCCCTCCGGCTCGTAAAAGGGCTGGTTTGTGGTAGCAAAGACGACGCCGGAGGTGCCGAGGGTCAGGGCCACGATGCCCTCGCTCACCGCGCCCACGCCGGTAGCCTGGGCCGACTGGTCGCCGCCGCCCGCCACCACCGGCGTCCCTGCGCGCAGCCCGGTGGCCGCCGCGGCCTGGGCCGTCAAATGGCCCGTGATCTCCGGCCCCTCATGGGTCGGCGCGACAAAGCTGCGCGGGATCTCCAACGCCGCCAGCACCTC
>DATLZJ010000042.1:0-14835 GCA_035574055.1 Caldilineaceae bacterium | reverse complement strand
CCCCGCTCGGCCCGCTGGCCCCCGCTATGTTTCTCTACGAGCCGGACCCGGCGGTGATCCGGGCCGGCGCCTTCGCCGAGCTGTGCGCGCAGCTCGACGCCCACCTCTTCGACCCGCAGATCGCCTACCTGGTTGGCGCAGAGCGGCGACCGACCCCCTTCGCCCATTCGTTTCGCGTGCTGGAGGTCCACCCCTTCAGCCTCAAGCGCCTCCAGGAGCGGCTCCATGCGCTGGGCCTGGCGCGGCTGGAGCTGAAGAAGCGCGGCGCGCCCTTTGCCCCCGAATCGCTGCGCGGGCGGCTGAAGCTCCCGCCCGGCGACCGCCCTGGCGTGGTTCTCTTCACCCGCCGCGGCCATGAGCGGCTCATGATCCTGGCCGAACGGTAAGATGGGCGCACCCGGCAGCGCCGCATATCAGCCGCGGGCCATCCCTAGCGATAGCCGGTGCTGGCGACCTTGATGTACTCCTTGAGGGGCGTATAGCCGGGCGGCGGCTCCAGGACCGGCGCGGCGGGCGTCTCCAGCCCAAGCTGCGCCTTTTGCAGCTCAAAGAAGTTCCAGACAATGCGGCTGATGCTCTTCATGGTCCTGTTGCTGGTTCCCCAGTCCATCCAACCGCGGCGGAAGAGGAAAATACTGAGTATATAGGGGCCGGTCGGTCCCCACACCAGCGCCACATCGCTGTGACTTTCATAGGCAAAACCATGTTTGTGGACGATCCACGTCTGGTTGGGTCGGGGCAACCCGGCCCAGATCATCTCCTGGAACTCGTCGTGGCTCATATAGAAGAGCAGCGTCTCGCACTCCTCCGGCGTAAAGTCGCCGGGGTAGACCTCCATGAGCAGCCCGCGGCCCTGCATACACTCATAGATAGCGGCCATCATGCGCGCCATCTCTTCAGTCGTGGTCTGGAGATTGGGGTCGGGGTTGGTGTTCCAGTCGGTGCGCTGGTTGCCGGGCGTGGGGATCTGGGGGCGCTGCTGGGCGTCATAGCCGGTCTGCATGTAGGTATTGACGAAGCCCAGGCTGTGCATAAAGTCGGTGTAACGCTGGGCGCCTACCTCGGTACTGCCGTCGCCCAGATAGGCAAGCAACTGGTTCGCCGCATAGTTGTTGCTCTCGCCCAGGGCATAGTCAATCCATTGGCCGACCAGGTCGCTCTCCGGATCGCTGGCAGCAATGCCGTTGGGTAGCCGCTGCATGACCGCGGCGACGATGCCGATTTTGAGGGTGGACATGCCGGAGAAGGAGACATCGGCGTCTACTAGCGCCTCCTCGCCGCTGCGCAGATCGTAGACTGCCGCCGCGCCGAAGCCGGGGAAGTTCATCAGATAGCTGTTGATCTCCCGCGCCAGGTCCTCCATCGAAGGGGAGGGCGGCGGCGTCTCCACCGCGGCCAGCCGTACTGGACGGTCGCCTGCTTCGGTCAGCGCCGCCACCAGCAAGGGGATGCTCGCCTCGATGTCCAGCGTTAACCCTGGTGCGCCGGGAACCCAGCTCCAGTCCCGGCTGTATGCGCCGACATAGCCGGTAGGCAGCCCTGTAGCCGGCCCGCCGCCGTCGGCCCAGCGCGCCGTGGGCGGCAACAACCGGGGAGCGGAGGGTAAGCGGTTATGCTCGGCGGCGACCTGCTCCAGCCAGGCGCGCAGCTTGGCGTTGTCGAGCATAAAGCGCACGGGCACATCGCGGCGCTGCTGCTCCAGGCCCAACGCCTCGCGCACGGCAATATCCAGAAACGCCATGCCCGCCAGATATTGTCCCGCCTCGGCCACCATCTGGTCGGCGTCTACCCGGAAGTCCACCTCCGCCGGGCGCAGCACCAGCCGCACATCGCCAAAACGCACATCTAGGGGATGGCTGTAGGCTACTTGCAGATGACGGCGGATCTCGTCGGTATCTTTGAGAGCGCTTAGGTCCAGCCCGCCCAAATAGACGCCTGGCGGCACCGGCGCGGCTGCCACCTTGAAGCGCGTATAGAGGGGGAACAGGGCCAGGATAATGACGAGAAAGGCGGTAAACTGAAAGAACCTACGCATTGGTTGGTCGTTGCGTAGGGGCAGGCCTTGTGCCTGCCCGCCCGCACCCACAAGGGGCGCCCCTACAGAACGCCACTGAACAGGTTAACTGACCATTAGGCAAGGGTTATTCCCATGCACTTATTCCCATTCAATGGTAGCAGGGGGCTTGCTGCTGATGTCATACACGACGCGGTTGACGCCTGCCACCTCGTTGACGATGCGGTTGCTGACCCGCGCCAGCAGATCATAGGGCAGCCGCGCCCAGTCGGCGGTCATGAAATCGTCGGTGGTGACGGCGCGCAGCCCGATCACGTCGGCATAGGTGCGCCCGTCGCCCATCACCCCCACGCTGCGCACCGGCAGCAGCACGGCAAAGACCTGGCTGGTGGCGCGGTAGAGGCCGGCGGCGCGCAGCTCCTCCAGGAAGATGGCGTCGGCCTGACGCAGCGTCTCCAGCCGCTCCCAGGTCACGTCGCCGAGGATGCGGATCGCCAGACCGGGGCCGGGGAAGGGGTGCCGCCAGACGATCTCTTCCGGCAGCCCCAACGCCTCGCCTACGGTGCGTACCTCGTCCTTGAAGAGCATCCGCAACGGCTCGATCAGCCGGAAGGTCATGTCGGCAGGCAATCCGCCCACGTTGTGATGGGTCTTGATGGTGCGAGCATGGCGGGTATCGTCGTTGCTGGCCGACTCGATCACATCGGGGTAGAGCGTGCCTTGCGCCAAAAAGGCAGGCGTCGCCGCGCCCCATTCGGCGGCCAGCCGCGCCGCCTCCGCCTCGAAGACGCGGATAAAGCGCGCGCCGATCAGCTTGCGCTTGCGCTCCGGGTCAGTGACGCCGGCCAGGTCGGCCAGGAACTCCTCCTTGGCGTCCACCGCCACCAGCCGCATCCCTTGGTGGCGGCGGAAGGTCTCGATCACTTGCTCGGCCTCGCCGCGGCGCAGCAGCCCGTGGTCCACAAAGACACAGGTCAGTCGGTCGCCCACAGCGCGGTGGACCAGCGTCGCCGCCACTGCGCTGTCAACGCCGCCGCTCAACCCGCAGATCACATGCCCCTCTGGCCCAACCTGCTCACGGATGCGCGCCACCGTCTCCTGGATAAAGTTGCCCGGCGTCCAGTCGCCCACACAGCCACAGATGCGCTTGACAAAATTCTCCAGCAAGGCGGCACCCTGGGGCGTGTGTACCACCTCCGGATGGAACTGGATGCCATAGAGCCGGCGCTGCTCGTCGGCAATGGCGGCCAGCGGGGAATTGGCGCTGTGGGCAATGGCGATGAAGCCATCGGGCAGCCGCTCCACCCGGTCGCCGTGGCTCATCCAGACCTGGAGCGTTGTAGGTAGCCCGGCAAAGAGGGCGGCGGCGCCCTCCGTCTCCTCGCGCACCCGCTGGGTCAGCGGGTCGGGCGCGCCCGTCACCTCCACCTGGGCAGGGCCGTACTCCCGCTCACGGCTGGGCGCCACCTTCCCGCCCAAGTTGTGGGCCAATAGTTGCAGCCCATAACAGATGCCCAGCACCGGCGCGCCCTGGGCCAGCACCGAGGCGGGCAGCGCCGGCGCGCCCGGCTCATAGACGCTGGCCGGCCCCCCCGAAAGGATAATGCCCTTGGGCTTCAGCTTGGGGAGCAGCTCGTCGGCGCGGTCCCACGGAATCAGCTCGGCGTAGACCTGGCTCTCGCGCACCCGCCGGCAGATGAGCTGGCTATATTGGCTGCCGTAGTCGAGAACGGCAATGGTCTGGTGCTTCATAGCTCCCCAATGCTACAGTGAACCGGATCGGTTCGTCAATCCAGAACCCTAACCCACGTTACCAGTGTGAGCCAGTCCGGATCAGTCTGCTCGATCAATCCAATAGCTGTAGGCCGCCGGCTCGGTCGTCGCCAGGGTCAGGCCGCTGATCGCCAGCACCGCGCTGCGCCCATCGCCTAGCCCCTCGACGGGAACGGTGACCTGGCCCTGGGCATCCACGGGGAAGCGGTCCACGGCCGCCAGGCGGCCCTCCTCCAGCGTCAGGAGTTGGATCAGCCAGCGTTGGGCCAGGTGGTTGTCTGTCAACAGCCATCCCTCGCTCTCCCAGCCGTCGGCCCCTTGCTCGAAGTCGGCGGCATAGCCGATGGCCGGGATGGCGACATCGTCCACGAACCAGCCGCGGGTGTTGACCGCGTCATCGGTCACATACTCGAAGCGGACCCACACCTCGCCCCCGGCAAACGCCGACAGGTCAAAGCGGTCGGCGATCCAGCCGCCGCTGTCCCCCGTATAGCCAGGCCCAAAGGCGTTGCCGGTGCCGGTGTGGACTTCGGTATAGTCGCCTTCTAGAATGCTCCACCGCTCGCCGTCGCGGCTTGCCAGCACATAGCCGAAGTCGTATTCGTCCTCTATGTCGTGCCAGAAGCTAGCGGTCAATTCCACTGCCGCGCCCGCAGCCACGTTCGACAGGTCAAAGCGGCGGGTCAGCCGGGTGTTGAAATCGTCGCCCCGGTTGCTCCACCAGGCATAGCGCCCGCTGGGAGGGTGGAGGTCGGCCAGCCGGCTACTGGTCGCCCCACGAAAGTGAACCTGGAGGTTCAGCGGGCCGTCGCCGCCCGGCTCCAGCACAATATAGTCTGTGGCGTAGTTGTAGACGGTCGCTTCCTGGGCAGGCGTGGGATAGTCATCATGGTCGGCGGCTACCGCCGGCGGGTCCAAGGTAAATTCCTGGTAGCCGTAGACGCCCTCCTGGCCCAAGGCATGGGGGTCGTCCACATAATTGGCGACCACCCAATCGGCAAAGAGATCATCAAAGGCCAGCCCCAACCCCGCCGAGGCCAGCACCGCATCAAACCCCCGGATACCGTTGAGCGGGTGGGCCACCAGCGCGCGGGTCAGCTCCGGCCCAAAGCGTTGGGCGAAATAGGCCATAAACAGAAAGGCGCCGCCATAATGGGCGCTGTTGTGCCCCTGCGCCTCGTCCCAGGTGTTGAGCTGAGTATCGGGCATAGCGGCAAAGGCGCCGGCAAAGGTATCGCCCGACTCAAACCCTGCTACCACCTGGGCATACTCGCTCAACCCTTCGTTGACCCAAGTCTCCTCGTTGCGGTCCTGGCGCCAGTGGATCATATGCTGGAACTCGTGGGCCAGGACGGTTTCATAATAGGGGTAGTTGCGCGAGCTGTTGAGCCAGGTCAGGTTGATATAGAAGATTTCCTTCTCGTTGGAGAACTCGCGGGCCAGGCGGCTGTACTGGTCGGCGCTGTAATAGTAGCCGGCGATCCCGTCGCCCATACCGGTCGCGTGGAGCACATGCAGCCGTGGGTCATTGTCTACACCGGGGTTCCACTCGCTGCCAAAGAAGGCCCTCACTGCCGGATAGGTCTGGCGGCTGAAACGGTCAATGGCCTGGATGATCGCGGCCCGGTCGGCGGGCTTGCCCTGCTCCACCCAAACATAGGCGACATCGGTCTTGTGGATCAACTCGGCGGTGATCTGAAAGTTGCGGTTGGCGCCCGTATCATGCACCCAAAAGGCCAGCGTATCCCCCACCTCGTAGGTAGGCGTATCTTCGTTGACCACCAGCGGAATATTTCCCACCTCCGGATTGAGCCGCAGCGCCAGATCGCGCAGGTCACGCGTCGGAACCACGATACGCGCAAGCTGCTCCTCGGTCGAGAGGGAGGCCAACTCAGCGCTGGTGAGGGGAACCGGCGTGGCGCCAGGCGAAAGCGATAGGAGCGCGCCCGCCGATCGGCCGGCTTCCCTTTGCGCCGCCGGCGTGGACGTGGCCGCCGCGCGCTGGGCGCGCGGCGGCTCGCTCGTCCGGCGCATGGTGCAAGCGGCCAAGACGATGACAATGCAGACGATGACAATGCAGTAGAGAATCAGCAGGCGAGACAGACGCGCTATCGAGCGCCGGGCAATAGGGGTAAAGGGTGATGGTGGCAAGGCTAGATTCCGCTGTGAACGGCTCATGCACAGAATGAGTCAACAATACCGAAACGCACGCGCCCGCCAGGCGCATCCTGATTGCTCGATTGTACCACATTCCGGGCAGAGGCGTCCCCAATCACCCTGACGAAGTCCGTACAAGAAAGATATGGCCCGCGCCGCCATCAGCCCAGCCGCCGCGCGTAGTCTGCTGGCGTCGTCCCCACCATCGCCTTGAAGTCTTTGATAAAGTGGGCCTGATCGAAGTATCCCAGACTCACCGCCAGCTTGGCCCACTCCACGGTTGCGCCCGCGGCCAGACGGTCGGCGGCCTCATGCAGCCGGTAACGCTTGATCACCCATTTGGGGCTGACCCCGACATAGCGGCTGAAGAGCCGTTGCAGCGTGCGCTTGCTCACGGCAAACTGCTGCGCCACATCATCCACCTTCGTGATCTCCCGGTTGCCCATGATCGCGTCCACCATACGGTTGATCTCGGCTACGGCCTCATCGCGCGCCGGCAGATGCCCGCGCAGGAACTCCTCCATCCGCTGAATCATCCGGGCTGGGTCATCCGGCGACAGGACCGCCTGCTCCAGCGCCCTGCTCTCGACATTGAAGAAGGCTTCCAGCGGGAATGTCCTGTCGTTGAGGCGGCATACCGGCGTCTTGGCAAATGGATAGAAGGCGCCGGGCCGGAACTTCACCCCAAAAACCCGGCCTCGCCCCTGAAGCGTCCGTGAAGAAAGGCCGGTGTTGACGCCGTAGACACTCGACTGCCCGTGCTCGATCACCAAGTTGATGCAGGGGTGCGGGATGTTTGTCTGGTGATATGGCTCCTGGTCGCGCAGGTCCCATTCCACGATCCAGTAGCGCGCGACAAAAAAGGCCAGATCGGGCGAGGGTGCATGGCGCGTCAGCCGGAATTTGCTTGTACCGGCTGCTGGGTTCAAGAGACCTTTGGGTAGCTGAACGGTAGATGCCACTTTGCTTCACTCCAGACAGAAACCGGACAGAAAAAGGCCAAGCCATCCCCAGGACAATGGGGAACGCTCAGGATGAGCTATCGGGGCGGCCGTCCATTATAGCACAAATGTTTCGCATTGGCGCGTTTTTACAAGACGCGCCGGCGCGGCCGTGTTATCCTGTGCCCATCCACAGCATCGAAAACAAGACATGGAACAGAGAACAAGGCATAGAGAGGAGCATTTCACGCCATGCAAGCGTCTGTCACCACCATGCAAGCCAATGCCGCCTTCTCGGTCAAGAGCTGGGCTGAAAAGACTTGGGACGGAAAGCCTCACACCGAGGTCGCCGGCGCAAAGCTTACCCGCGCCGAAATTACCTATGCCTATCAGGGGGATATCGAGGGAGAGGGGACGGTGCAATATCTGATGGATTACCATGAGGACGGGACGGGCCAATACGTGGGTTTGGAGCGGGTCGTCGGCAGCCTCGGCGGGCGGTCGGGGAGCTTTGTGCTCCAACATCTGGGCGCCTTTGACGCCCAGAGCGTCAAGGCCAGCCTGTCGGTCGTGCCCGGCTCCGGAACCGGCGAGCTGCGCGGCCTGCGCGGCAGAGCTGAGGTTCACATCTTCAGCCATCAAGAGAGCTACCCCCTTACCCTAGAGTATGAGTTTGACTAGGGAAAATTCAGGGACTGGAGTCATGAACATCGAGTTCAGCGGCGAGATTTGGTTCTGGCAAGGCCCGGCGCCATGGTATTTTGTTACCGTTCCGGCAGAGCAGTGCCAGGACCTGAAAGCCATCGCAGGCACCGTCACGTATGGCTGGGGCATGATCCCGGTAAAGGCTCGGATCGGCAAAATCGAGTGGGAGACTTCCTTGTGGCCCAGGGATGGCCTCTACATTGTCCCCATTAAGGCGAATGTCCGAAAAGCAGAAGACCTTGAGGAAGGCGATACCGTAACGATACGGCTCGACGTGGGTTGAGAAACAAGTAAATCCCTGGTCACAAGCGTAGTTGCAAAAGAGGGAGATACGGGTATGGCCATTATTGATAATCAGATGTTATGGCGTCAGTTTGGAGCCGCTATTGACATGTTAGGCGATGCTCTGCGCGACTGCCCGGATGAATTATGGGAAAAGAGCCTGTGGGAAGACCAGCCAGACCAGTGGGTGGCAGCCGGTTTCTCGGCGTTCTGGTATCTGGGCTACCATACGCTCTTCTGGCTGGACCTCTACTTAACCGGGGCGGAAGAGGGCTTTGCTCCGCCCGCGCCCTTTGACCTGGTTGAAATGGAGCCGGGCGAGGTCCTGCCGCGAACCTATTCGCGCGAGGAATTGCTCCACTACCTGGAATACTGCCGCCGCAAGTGCCAGGAGACCATCGGCGCGCTATCCACCGAACAGGCGAACCGGCTGTGCCGGTTCGCCTGGGGAGAAGTACCCTACGCGGAGCTACAGTTGTACAATCTGCGTCATGTGCAGGAGCACGGCGCACAACTGCGCATGTTCTTGGGACAGCAGGCAAGGGCATCTACCGAGTGGGTAGCCCAGGCTCAGTGAAAATGATACCCGTCGGCATGGAATCGAGGGAGATACGAATGCCTACAGCCCAACCCAACGGCTACCTTGCCTTACCCGCCAGCGGCCAAGGCCGCGGCGTGCTGGTCCTCCATGCCTGGTGGGGGTTGAATGACACCATGCGGGCATTCTGCACACGCCTGGCCGAAGCCGGTTTCGTCGCCTTCGCGCCA
This sequence comes from Caldilineaceae bacterium, assembly GCA_035574055.1. Taxonomy (GTDB): domain Bacteria; phylum Chloroflexota; class Anaerolineae; order Caldilineales; family Caldilineaceae; genus QEUY01. The sequence continues at coordinate 6,195 of DATLZJ010000042.1, read as the reverse complement.
GACCTCTATCACGGCAAGGTCACAGACCAAATTGCCGAGGCCGACACCCTGGCCGGCACGCTGCTTGCTCAGCGCGACCAGGCCAGGGGCGAGTTGGCAGAGGCCATTGCCTTCCTCAATCAGCGCGCCGGCATGGCCGGCGCCGGCCTGGCGGTGATTGGCTTCTCACTGGGGGCCTTTTTCGCGCTGGACCTCTCAGTCACAGCCCCTGAGTACATACGCTCGGTTGTTGTCTTCTATGGGACGCGGCCGGGCGACTACAGCAGCTCGCAAGCCGCCTACCTCGGTCACTTCGCCGAAATGGATGCGTATGAGGCGCAAGCTGATGTGGACGACCTGGAAAAATCTCTAAAGCAGACAGGCCGCCCGGTGACCTTCTATCGGTACCCTGGCACCGGGCACTGGTTCTGTGAGCCTGACCGTGCGCAGGCGTACAACCCGGCTGCCGCCGGCCTGGCCTGGGAGCGCACCCTCGCCTTTCTAAAGGGTTCCGCTGCGGGGGCGTCTGATTTTCTAGGCGTTTCACTCAGCTAGTGGCGCCTACTCCACCTGGATCGTCGTGTAGCTTGCCTGCTCGTTGCCGTCCAGGTCCTCGACGATGAAGCCCACCAGATACTCGCCTGCCGCTGCGTCCAGCGTCTCCCAGGTAAAGACCTGGTCCTCGAAGGCCAGCGTCTGCCCGTCCTGCCGGGCCATCTCGATGACCCGGCCATTGTCGTCCAGGTCCATCCACTGGTCGAGCACGGTGAAACGGTCGCCGGGGGCTGGCGCCACTTCCCACGGCGCGCCCACACCGGCTTCGCCTGTATAGGCAAAGACCTGGCGCAGCGCCTGGTCCTGGAAGTAGAGCCGGGCGAAGCGCGTTTCGCCATCGGCAAAGGTATAGATGCCGTCCACGGTATAGGTCGCCTGCCGGTAGGTGGCGCCGTAGCTCTCAGGCGTGAAGAGCGCGACCGCGTTCTCTACGCCGTTGCTGATGGCAAAGACAACCGGCTCCCATTCGAACTCCAGCGTAAACTCGCCCTCGCCCCAGTCGGGATAGTAGACGCCGTTCAACTCGCGCGTCCGGGGGCTTTCCAGATAGTCCATATCGGCGACATAGATCGAGTTGGCCTGGGGGTCGAAGTAGCCCACAAAGAGCTTGATATAGCCGATGTTCTGACCCGCCACATGGGCGCGCAACAGCACGGTCTCGCCGGGCGCCACCGACTGGGCCGATGCCTCCACCGGACCGAGGGTGATCTCCCCTCGCCCCGGCGCTTGGACCGTCTCAATGCGATCTGGCGCGGTGGGCGGCGCGGGCGCTTGCTCAAAGCCCTGGCCGGTGTAGTGGAAGGTCAGATAGTCGTCCCACAGCGACTCCTGGGCAAAGCGGTTCGCTACCAGAAGGTAGGACTGGGGGCCGGTCAGGGGCGAACGGTAGAGCTGGGAAGGGGGGAAGTAAATCGAGACGCCGGTCGCGCCAGGACGCTGGGGGCCATGTTTCTCGGCCACGACTACCTGGTTGAGCGCGCCCAGCACGGCGCCCGCGGCCACTACAACTTGCTGAGCGCCCTGGCCGCGGGTGGATTCGGCAAGAAGCTGGGCAAAGTGGCCCAGATCAATATAGGAGGGAGAGACCCCTTCGCCAAAGACGTTGGTAAAGGACTGGCTGTAGCTGCGCGCCTGAGCCACACCCCGCGGATCGGCGTTTTGCAGGCTGTAGGCGAGGGCGTTGACGCTCTCCATGAGCGCGGGCAGGCGGGTCAAGTCTGCGGCGGTGAGCGTCATATTTTGGGACAACTGCCGGGAGATCTGCTCGGCGGTCGGCGTGGTGAAGATGCCGAAGATGCCCTCCAGCGGGTTGCCCCGGCCCACCAGGTCGGCGCGGGCCTCGTCGTCAGTCACGCGCTGGTCGGCGACGATGTAACTGTCCACAATCAGCCGGCCCAACTCCGCGCCGCTGATGTCCGGGTTCTGCTGGAGTGCAGCGAGGAAGGCGGCATAGGCCCAGCCCAGCGCCGGCTCGGTCTCTTGCGAGGCGACGGCGTAGCGGGCATGGGGCGCGAGGGCGCTGAAGACCTCCAAATGGCCCATGAGGCAGGCGTCCAGCCCAACCAGCTCGAACTGCTCCAGCCCGGTCTGCCGGCGGATGGTCTCCAGCGCCTGGTCCAGCTCGGCCAAATAGAGCTGGTCGCCCAGCACATCGGCGATGGGTAGATCGCCGGCGGCCTGGCCGCGGGCAGTGGGGTCGCTCCAGCCGCCGGGCCAGCCTAGGCCGTGGTCTGAGAGGATCAGCACATGGCGGTCGGCGGGATAGGTTTCGATGGCCCAAGTGACGAAGTCCACCAGCGTGCCGCCGTCGGCCATGTTGGCCTCGCCCACATCGGCGATTTCCGGCGAGCCGACTCGCTCCAGGTCATTGTCCTGGGTGACATAGAAGCGGCGGGTCGAGTCCCAGTCGCCGTCGCCCTGGTATCCGGCCCGGTAGCGGTCCATCTGACTGACAATCTGAACCCGGTCGCTGGAGCCGACCCGCTCGGCCTCGTTGAGGTCTACAAAGATGTCCTTTTCCAGCACCTTGTCATCGGCATTTTGGTAGAGCATGACCAGCCAGGTCTGTCCGGGCGTGACGCCCTCATCTGGGGCGCGGGTGGCGGCAGGGCGGGGCGTGGCGCGCGGCAGGATAGGCTGTGGGGTCGGCTGCGCCGGCTCTGTCGCCGCCGGCTCGACTACGGCCACGTTGTCCTGCCCTTGGGGACCTGTCTCCTCGCCATTGTCTAGGAACATGGGAATGATAAAGAAAGCCGCGACAATGAGCAGAATGAGCAAAAGCGCCATCGGCGAGCGGAGACAGCCCAGCCCGCCGATGGGGAGCGAGGGCATAGAGGGTCCGCCATAGCCGCCGGGGCCAACAGGGCCTGCCGGACCGGTGGGGCCGCCCGGACCACCAGGACCGGCCGGAGGCCGCGGCGGTAGACCGGCTCCGCCGGCGCTGGGACGCTCGCGGCGGGGCGCTTCAGCCCGCTCGCGCGGTGCGCCGGCAGGGGTATCGGTACGTCGCCGCCGCCGCACCCGCACAGTACGCTCTTCCTCCATGACCGGCTCGGCCAACGGCTGCTTCTCGTCCACGGTCTCCTCCAGAGTGATTGCTTACTTGGCAATAGTTTTTCCGGTGATTGCTTTTCCGGTGATAGTTTTTTGCGAGGTTCCTGTTCAAGTGGACGCACTGTTGAGCATAGCGCAGCAGCGGACGCAACGCTGTCATACCGCCCACAGTAGGACGCCTGCTTTCGCCAGGTCGCCCAGTGCGGGGAGGCCGCTAACGAGTCGCCAGCGCATAGAGGACGCGGTGCGCCCGGTCGGGCCGGTCCAGCGCGAGGGGCGTCATCCCCTCGCCTATGATGGCCTGCGCGACCGTTATGGCATCCAGCGCCGGCGGGAGCGGGCGCGCGACGCCATCCCCCAAGCCCATGAGCCGGGCCGCCCAAGGGCGCAGCCACGGGCCGAGCCTGGATGCCAGCCTCAACGCCGGCCGCGACTTCAGCACAATCCGCCGGAGCCGGTGGCGCATCCGTTGCAGGCGGCTTGCCGCCGTCACCGGCAGCGCGCCATAGAGGCGCACATGGCGGAAACCGGCATGCTCCAGACTGCACGCCAGCTCCGGCACGGAAGGGTAGCGGGTTGTGAGCAGGCCGGGCACAAAGTCGGGCCAGTCGGGGTTGGTGAGACAGAGGACAAGCGTCCCGCCGGGGGCCAGAACGCGCCGGCCCTCAGCGAGAAACGCACCGGCGTCTGCCAGGTAGTAGATCGCCTCGAAGCAGAGCGCCAGGTCAAAGCTGTTGGGGGCGAAGGGCAAATGATGGGCGTCGCCGCCGGCCAGGGCGACCGCCGCGGGCAGCCGTGCGCGCGCCTCCTGGAGCAACCCCACGGTCAGGTCCATCCCCACCACCTGGGCCGGAGCGGTCTCCGCCATGCGCCCGGCCAGGTAGCCCAGCCCAACCCCAGCGCCGCAGGCAACCTCCAGCACACGCGCGCCGCTCACCAGCCCTGCCGCCACGGCATAGCGGTGGGCAAAGCGGCTGAACTGCTCATTGGTCAGCAGGCTACCCGGCAGCTCGGTGATGGCGAGATAGTCACTGCCCCTCATCCTCATGTCTCTCATCAGCGGCTCATTCTACACCAACCGGCCTGGGATTGTCAGTCTATGTCTCTTGCGCCCGTGTACGATGTAACGCTTTTTCAGCCGTTTCCCGGCGTAAGGCAATGATTTTGTAACGCCGGCGCCGGTAAGGTAGAGGCAGCCTGGCTACAGCCTAAGCGATGCCGGCTGCCCTACTCGGAGGCACGGAGCAGCCGGCTCACATTTCCGTCTCTTGGCGGGCGACCGTTGCGCTACTGTACGCCGAAAGTTTCGGCGAAATCGCGGGCCTTGAATCGCTGGTGCGCGAGCAGGCTCTACGGCCTTCGGCGCCAACGTCATAGTGGTTGGCATGTCCCGCCCAAGATGCGCCCTCAAAAGTGGCCTTCGGTCCAGTAAGTGCCCATGACGCGTGCGATGGCGACGAAGAGCGGCGTCAGAACCGAAAGGAAGAGGGTGCGCAGCATCTCCATGTCATAGGGCCAAGTCCGGGTCTGTTTGAGCCGTTGCTCCAGCGTGAGCCAGGCTTGCACCTCGGTCGCTGCCGACAAAGTATCCGCCCCGTCCGCTGCTAATGCTTCCAATTTGCGAAAGGTCTGGCCGATCAACTGCTGGACGCCGGCAAGCGTCTGCTGCTTGACGCGCCGCAGGATGCGGTGAGCCGGCCACATAACGGTGAAAAAGATTGAAACCGTCACCAGCACCAGGATCGAATAGACCAGGATGCCTTGCCATTCCAAGAACAGGGTCCGGGTATAGATGAAGAGCAGGCTGAGCGTGATGGCGCCGACGAAGATCAGCGCCAACATGAGACCTTGCCGGCCCACCGGCTCAAAGGGGGCCAGGTCAAATGGGTCCCTATGTATGACATCGCGGTGGAGAAGGGCCGTCAACCGGGCGCTGCCCAGGGCTGCATAGATCAACCAGACCAGGGCGCCGTACATCATCAGTAACGTGGCGACCCAGTAGCGCACGGCCCAGTCGTGTAGCTGGGGTGGGGGCGAGGAAATGAGCAGCAGCGCCCCGGCCAACAGACCTGCGCCAAAGGCGAGCCAGTCCCCCAGCGAGCTGCGCCATCGGCTCTTGTGCGCCAACTCATCATAGGCGCTTCGCCCGCCGGTGAGCAGCGGCTGCAAGCCCTCGACCACGTCCTGCTCCGCCCGCCAGACCCACGGCGCGACCGCCATGATGTAGAGAACAATTACCGTGGGAAAGTAAGCAATGCGCCAGGTGCCCCCGTTGGGGAGGTTGGCCTGGAGGCCCTCCAGATAGGCAAGACCATAGGGCAGGCCGAGCAGCACAAGCGTGAGTAAGACCTTCCGCCACAGCGGCATCTGCTGCACATGGCGGATCAGGCGCTCAAAGTGGGTGGGCGTTGGTCCAGGCACGGTGAGTCTCCAGTCTCCGATGGAGCGCTTGCCGCTCCAGACCGGCATCGGGCAGACAACATCAGCAACTCCTGAAACATCTTGGCGCCGCCTGCCGTCTACTAGATGTCCGGTAGATGCCCGGCAGTTCAACGCCGGAGAATCGTCGCCGTTCTGTCGCGTTGTGAGCGTCAAAGCATAGGAGAAAACCCATGTCTGCCACGTTGCCCGCTCTCCCTCTGCGTCTCAAGACCGGTCTGGCCCTTTTGCTGGCCGTGATCCTGCTGCTCTTTGCCCTGCCTCCCGCAACCTTTGCCCAGGAAGACGGCCAGGCGGCAGACGAGGCGACTGCCCAAGGCCATGCCGGCGCGCCCTCGACCATCACCTATATCGTGAAGCGAGGCGATACCCTCAGCGCCATCGCTCGCCGCTACAACACCACCGTCGCGGCGATCTTGAAGCTGAACCCCCAGATTCGCAACCCCAACCGGCTGTGGGTGGGCCAGCGCATTCTCATCCCGGTCGCGGCGGACCGACCAGCGGACTTCACCCGCACACGCATCTATCTGGTCGCGTTGGATGATGGGGGAACCAGCGGCCAGCCCATCGGCTGCAATGACAGCCTAGTGCCCGTGACGGTGGACATCCCGGCGACGCGCGCCATCCTGCGCGGTTCCCTGGAGAAACTGCTCAGCCTGCGCGACGCCT
>DATLZJ010000041.1:0-2834 GCA_035574055.1 Caldilineaceae bacterium | reverse complement strand
ATACTTCCAGGCAGAGGCGCTTCGTTCATTACTGAGTTCCTCGTTTCCGCTCAAGCCGGCGAGCCGCGGCGCCGTCGGTCTCCTTGACCTCCTTCTTGCGCCTGCGCGCCGGCTTTGTATCCGACTTTTCATCCAACTCTTTGCGTTTCTCGGCCAGCTCGGCCAACCGGTCGGCGACCATACGGTTGATGGTTCCCTCAGGATAGACGCCCTTGGCATTGGCTTCGCCTGCCGGGATACCGGTCAGCAGCTCAATCCCCTGGTCAATCGTCTCTACCGGATAGATGTGGAACTGTCCGGCAGCCACGGCCTGGATCACATCATGGCGCAACATCAGGTGCTTGACATTAGCGGCGGGGATCAGCACACCCTGCTCGCCCGTCAACCCGCGCGCTTTACAGAGATCAAAGAAGCCTTCGATCTTCTCATTGACCCCGCCGATGGGTTGCACCTCGCCGAATTGGTTGACCGAGCCGGTGACGGCGAGGCTCTGCTTGATCGGCGCTCCGGCAATGGCCGAAAGCAGAGCGTAAAGCTCGGTGGAGGAGGCGCTGTCGCCGTCAATGCCGCCATAGGATTGCTCAAAGACCAGGCGCGCGCCCAGCGAGAGCGGGCGGTCCTGAGCAAAGCGATGGCGCAGGTAGCCCGCCAGGATCAGCACCCCCTTGGAGTGGAGCGGCCCGCTCAACTCCACCTCCCGCTCGATGTCCACCACCTCGCCCTGGCCCAAATGGATCGTCGCCGTCACCCGGCTGGGCCGGCCAAAGGCAAAGGTGCCCAACTGGTAGACCGACAGCGCGTTGATCTGCCCGACCCGTTCACCCTCTGTATCAATAAAGAGGGTTCTGCGCAGCATCTCTTCCTGGAGCCGCTCGCGCACACGGTCGGCGCGGTAGACCTGGGCGTCAATCGCCCGTTGGACATGCTCGGCGCTGACCACCTCTGCCTGCGCGACCCTGGCCCAATGGTCGGACTCAGCCAGCAAATCCACAATCGCCTGAATCTGCGCCGTCACCCGCTCCGAGTCCGACACCAGCCGCGCCCCATGCTCAATCACCCGGCAGACAGCCGAATGGTCAAAGGGCAACAGCTTTTCGCGCTGGACAATGGAAGCGATCAGCCGGGCATATTGTAGGGTGGTCTCCTCGTCGCGCACGAACTCATCATCAAAATCGGCGGCCACTTTGAACAGCTCGTTGAAGTCCGGGTCAAGCTGAGAGAGCAGGTAGTAGAGCTGGCGGTCGCCCATCAAAATGACCTTAATATCCAGCGGGATCGGCTCCGGCTCCAGCGATACCGTGCTGGTCAGGCTGAGCATCTGCACCGCCGACTCGATCCGCACCTCCCGGAACTGGAGCGCCCGCTTCAGCCCTTCCCAGGCGTAGGGGTTGCTCAAGACCTTGAGCGCATCCAGGATCAGATAGCCGCCATTGGCCCGGTGGAGCACGCCGGGCTTGATCAGCGTAAAATCGGTGACCAGCGCGCCCATCAAAGCCATCTGCTCGACCCGCCCCACCAGATTCTGATAGGACGGATTGCTCTCATAGATGACCGGCGCGCCTGTCGCCTCGCTGGAGTCCACCAGCACGTTGACCTGGTAGCGGCGCATCACGGGCGGCTGCTTGAAAATATCGGGAACGGGCAGATTAACCGCGGCGCCTTCCGCCTGCTTCTGCTCGCTGCTCGTCAGGAAATCCTCCAGATGCTCACTCACATCATCCTGAACCGCCTGGAGATGGCTGAGGACATCGGGAAGGTCCTTATACTTTTCCTGCAACCCTTCCATCACATCGCTGACCACCAGCGCCGTGACTTCCTCGTTCAGCTCACGCAAGCGGCCGCGAAATTCCCGCTCCCAACGAGGCACCTGGAGCAACGCCTTTTGCAGCGCCTGTTGCAGCGCCTCCACCTCGCGCTGGATGCGCAGTTGCTCTTCCTCCGGCAGCTTCTGAAACTCTTCCGGCGGGATCACCTCGCCTTCGCGCAGCGGGGCAAAGGCCAAGCCTGCCGGTGTGCGCAGCAAGGTCAGATTACGCTCGCGCGCCTGGTCTTGCAGCGTCTTGAGCGTTTCCTGCTGGCGCTCCTGAAACTCGGCCTCCAACACGCGGCGCCGGTTCTGATACTCCTCACTCTCAAAGGCAGAGGAGAGACCGGTGCGCAGGTCCTCGACCAATCGCTCCATGTCCCGCTGGAGCTGCTTGCCCATGCCAGGGGGCAGGCGAAGGGCGCGGGGCCGATAGGGCTGGTCGAAGTTATTGACGTAGCACCAGTCGGACGGAGGCGGCTCGCCGGCAGCCCTCTGTTCCGCGTAGCGGCTGACCAACGTGTACTTGCCGGTGCCGCTCGGACCGAGGGCAAAGATGTTATAGCCCTGGCGCTCGATGCTGACGCCTAGCTCAATCGCCGCGATTGCCCGCTTCTGGCCCACAAACTCGATCTCATGCGCCACATCGGCGCTGAGATCGGCGGTTGTCTTGAAGTCCAGGTGTTCCAGGGTACAACGCGTGTAAAGCGCTTCGGGAGGAAGGGGCGCCACAGGAGCCACGATGGATGTCCTTTCTTGCAGCACCGGTGCGCAGGCGGCGCTACATGCCGCGCCCACCGGAGTGTGATCACATGATTGCTTGATAATATATCCTGATTATACGCCAGGAGCGGGCGATGCACGGTGCGCCCGCGTCCACAAAATCAATCCTTGCCCGGTCACCGGCTCGCCAGCAAGTCAATCGGGCGCTTGGCGCGCAAGAGGCGCGTGGCCCACGGCCCCAGGTCGCTCGCGTCTAACGGCGTGACGCCGGTGTTGGTCACGGCATAAAGGCGGAAGCCTTCTGCCA
>DATLZJ010000040.1:0-2304 GCA_035574055.1 Caldilineaceae bacterium | reverse complement strand
TGCTCCTGGCGCTGGTGGCGCTGCTCAGCCGGCGGCTCAAAGCCCTGGTCGAGCGCATCCTGTTGCGCCTGCCGCTGTTGCGCGCCGCCGCGCCCCTCTGGCACAAGGTTGCCGCTGCCTTCAACGTCTATCGCCATGAGGTCGCGGCCTTGCTCTGGACGGCAGCCGGCAGCACCCTGATCGTCATCTTGACCAGCATCAACATCTGGCTGATTGCCCGCGCCGTCCAGCCCGGCAGCATTACGCTGCTGGAGGTCTTGACCATCAACCCCATCATCGTCTTTGTGGCGTTGGTCATCCCGCTGTCGCCGGGTGGGTTGGGCGTGCGCCAGGGCGCATTTGCCGCCACCTTTGCCTTGATGGGGGCGGGCGTCGAGCTTGGCTTTGCCGCGGGGCTGCTCCAGCAGTTCATCGCCTATTTGGTGAGCCTGCCGGGGGGCCTCCTGTGGATACGGGGGCGAGGCCGCAGACCGAGCGATGAGGTTGCAGGCAATGATATGGATACGCTCGTAGGGGACGCCAAGAGCGGAGATAAGGCGGTTGTCCTTTAGGGGCGTCCCTTGTGGGCGCCCGTCCTTGTGGATGCCCCGGCGGGCAGGTACAAGACCTGCCCCTACAAGACTTATTCCCTCTCCCGTAGGGGCGCCCGCTCTTGCGGATGCTCTTCCTAAGCCAACAAAGTAGCGAGGTGCGCAATGGCAAAAGTCCGGATCGGGTTCATTGGCGCCGGTTGGTGGGCGACTACCAATCACATTCCGCTGCTTGCCAAGCGGCCCGATGTTGAGCTGGCCGGTGTCTGCCGGTTGGGCGCAGAGATGCTGGAGACCATCAAGACCAAGTTTGGTTTTCCCTTTGCCACCGAGGATTACCGTGAGCTGCTCCAGCTAGAGCTGGATGGGGTGGTCGTCACCTCACCCCACCACTTGCACTATGAGCATGCCCGCGCCGCGCTGCTGGCCGGCTGTCATGTGATGGTGGAGAAGCCTATGACGCTCAAGGCAGGCCAGGCGTGGGAGCTGGTGAAGCTGGCCGAGGAGCGCCGCCTCCACCTGTTGGTGCCCTATGGCTGGCATTACAAGCCCTTTGTACGCCAGGCCAAAGAGATGATGGACGGCGGCGCGGTGGGGCGCATTGAGTATGTGCTTTGTCATATGGCGTCGCCTACCAAGTCGCTCTTCGGCGGCGGGGGCGCTCCCCCCTCCGAGTGGACGCCGACCATCGCCGCGCCCGACCCGGCCACCTGGCAGGCAAAAGAGCAGGGCGGCGGCTACGCCCACGGCCAGATCACCCACTCCTCCGGCCTAATGTTCTGGCTGACCGGCCTGCGCGCCCAACAGGTCAGTGCGCTCGCCAGCTCCCCCGGCGCAGCAGTAGACCTGTATGACGCAGCCGCGGTCGTCTTTGACGGCGGGGCCATCGGCGCGATCTCCGGCGCAGCGACGCTGCCCGACCGCACCAAGTTCCAGGTGGACGTGCGCATCTTCGGCGAGGAGGGGGTGCTGCTGCTGGATGTGGAACGGGAGCGGCTGGAGCTGCACCGGCATGACGGCAAGCGGGTCCAGGTAGAGATTCCGCCCGATGCGGGCGCCTATGACTGCGACGGGCCGCCCAACCGCTTTATTGAGCTGATCCAGGGGGAGGGGATCAATGAGTCGCCCGGCGAGGTCGCCGCCCGCTCGGTCGAGTTGATTGAGGCCATGCTTCGCTCCGCAGCCGAGGAAGGCAAGCCGGTTCACGTCTAGCCGGTCCTTTGACCGTCGCCGAGCCGCCGGTATCATGCACGCTGGCCTCAATGTGGTTGAGTGGGCGGTGTGCCAGAGTTGCCGCAGGAACCCTGGCACACCCTGAATAGAGGTCAACCGCCGGCCATGGCGCCGACGATCATGAACGGCTCGACGCCGGTGATGACCGCATCGGGCAGCGGGGCATCCGGCGACTCATGGGACAGGTCCTGCCCACAGGCGAAAAAGCGGATGAAGGGCCGGCGTTGCTGGGTGACGTGGTCGCGGATCGTTCCCCGCAGCGCCGGATATTGCGCCTCTAGGGTGTCTAGCACCGAACGTTGCGTCACCGGCCCTTCGACTTGAAGCCGGACTTCCTTGCCGGTCCGCGCCAGGTTGCGCAGATGGACCGGCAGCACCACTTGGATCATGGTTAGTGAGATCATGGTCAGTGCGATCATGATAGCGTCTGGACTTCAATCGAAAGGACCGCCGGCAAGTCGCGGACGATAGGCGTCCAGGTGTCGCCGGCGTCCGCCGAGGCATAGACTTGACCGCCGGTGGTGCCGAAGTAAATGCCGCA
>DATLZJ010000039.1:0-9805 GCA_035574055.1 Caldilineaceae bacterium | reverse complement strand
GCCGCCCTGCGCTTGGGGTGCAGACCGGCGCGGAAAAGGATATCCTGTACATACCCATTGCCGATGCCCGCCAGCGTGCGTTGGTCCATCAACACTTGTTTGATGACATGGTTGCCGGCCGTCTGCACCATGCCTGCCAGCAGTTGGGGCGTGAAACTCTCGTCCACTGGCGACACCCCCAACCGTCCCGGATAGGTCTCTCGCTCCAATTCGCGGCGCAGCACCGCCTTGGCAAAGCCCCAGCCCACAATATGGACAGTTAGGCAACTGCCGTCGTTGAAGTCAATCCGTACCTGGTAGGTCGCTGGCGGCTGTGCGCCCGGCGGGTGATAGAGAAGCTTGCCGCCGGTTTCCAGCGCAAAGAGCAAATAGCGGCTCGGCTCCAGCGCCACAAAGATCCACTTGCCGCGCGCATGGGCGCCGGCGACGACACTATGAGCCAGGAGTGTGGCATGGAGGTTGACAAAGCCCTGGCGGATCAGCGACATGGTACGCTCCGGCGTCAGGACGTTGATCACCTCTTTGCCCTTCAGCGCCGCATCCAGTTGTTGGGCCAGATGAACGGCTTCGGGCAGTTCAATCGCCATCCCGTATGCTCCCTGCTGGTTGTCTTCCCGGCATCGCGCTCATCCTGACGGTCTTTCCAACGCTGCCAGCGCCTCGTCCAGCGGCGGCGTATTGGGCGCATCCTTGAAGCCGGCCATGCGGGTGTAGATATCGGCTGCGGCCCGGTGAAAGCCGCCCGGCATCCCCGCGGCCTCAAAGGTGGCGGCGATCTCCTCCATCTCGCCCACAAAGCGCCAGGCCTTGGCCGTCGCCTCCCGCACCTTGCGTTGAGTTTCCTGGGCAAAGGCAGAGCCGCCGCGCCCCCACTCTGCCTCCAGCTCGGCGCGCACCCCCAGCGTTTCGGCTGCGCCTAGGATGGCGGCCAGCAGCGCGGTCGTGCCTTTGGTGTAGGCCGCATAGCACATCTTGAGCGCCGAGGCTTTGCCGATCTCCGCTCCGATCACCTCCGTCTCCAGCGGGCCGGCGGCAAAGCAGGCGGCTACGGCGCTAGCCTGGGGGCCGGAGAGGTAAAGCCAGGTGGTTCCCGGCTTCCAGGCCGGGCCGCCGATGATCCCGCCATCTACAAAGGATGCGCCCGCTCGGCTGACCTGCTCGCCGATGGCGACGGCGCGCTGGGGCGCAATGGCGTTGGCGTCTACATAGATGCCCCCATAGCCGCAGCCCGCTACCGCGCCCGCCACCTCCTCGGCGGCATGGGGGGGGCAGACGCTCAGGATCAGGTCGCACTCTTGGCAGAGCCGCTCCAAGCTACCGGCGTCGAGCAAGCCGTGCTGCTCGGCCCGCGCCCGGCTCTGTGCGCTGCGCCCCGCAGAGACCCAGTAGACTGTGTGTCCGCTGTTGCGCGCCGCCGCCGCGACCGAGATGCCCATCTGGCCGGGATGAAGGATGCCGATGCCTGATATGGTATACTCTTCCATGATCCCATTTCCTCTGGAGGCCCTATGGATACCAAGACCGTTACCCTGGACATTCCTGAGAAGATTATGCATGAGTTGGAGCGTATCGCCGCCCAACGTCGAATTTCAGTGTCTCAACTGATGACAGAGGCCCTCATCGAGATGGTTGAGCATGAAGGCCGGTACGCGGACGCAAAACGCCGCCAAGTCACTCTGCTCAAGCAGGGGCTTGATTTAGGCACCGGCGGCCATCCCCCAAGTTCACGGGATAACCTCCATGAACGAGGGTAGTCTGCTCCAGTTTGTTGACACAAACATATTGGTTTATGCCTACGACATCACAGCCTCCGATAAACATCGTCGGGCACGGCAGTTGGTGCTTGACTTGTGGGAGTCGGGTACTGGTTGTCTGAGTATACAGGTATTACAGGAATTTTATGTAACGGCAACGCGCAAAATTGCCCGTCCGTTGCCTGCGTTTCAGGCCGCACAAATTATCTCGGATTTGTCGGTCTGGCCTACTCATTCGCCAAAGGCAGATGATATCCTCGCTGCAATTGATATCCAACAACGCTATGGAATTGCCTTTTGGGATGCTATGATATTGATTAGCGCCATGCGAATGGGTTGCATCACCCTCTGGTCTGAGGACTTAAACTCCGGCCAAACGTATGAGCAGGTGCTTGTGCGGACTCCGTTTTAGGATGCCTGCGTTAAACGACAATACAATTCTTCATTCTTCTCAAGCATATACTTGAGAATAGATTGCAGCTCATCGTCACTCTGCCCAAGTAGATTGGCTAAACCGGCCTGCAACAGCATCTCGGCCGGATGTTCAGCTTTTCGGCAAGAGTTGTCAATTGCTGCGCCTGCTCCTCAGATAGATCGAGCGTTATAGTAGGCATTTAGAGGACTCCCTTTTGCCGGCCCTTGCTGTGATGTAGGCCACGCGGCTCTGCCAGCGTACCGTCTGGTTGAGCAGTTGGCGCTGGAAGAGCGCCCGCACCTGCTCGATCTCCGCCGCGTTCAAGTGAGCCGCCAGGTGTTGGGCATAGCTGGGGCGCTCCGCGCCCACCGGCGCAAACCAGCGGGCCAGCAGCGCCGGCGTGACGCGCACCTCGGTCCACTCCATCTCGCTTTCAACCGTCGCCGGGCAGCCCGCCGCAGCCCACCAGTCGGCCAACTCCTCCTCGCCCCAGTTGACCAGTGGATCGTCCGTCTGCTGATAGATCGCCTCCTCCGCCGCCTGCACCCGCGCCGCCAGATCGTCGCCTAGCTCATCCAGCATGACCAGCCGGTAGAGCCGTTGGGTCGCGCGTGGCAGCCGCTCGGCCAGGCTAATGGTTCCGTCTGCCGCGACGAGGGTGCAGATGCAGGCCACCGCGGCGGGCTTATCAGCCGCTTCCAGCAGCACATTATGTCCGACCACCGCATCAAAGCGGCTGGGCGCGCCGGGCTGTGCCGCCAGCAGCGCCGGCAGGTCGCCCAGATCGCCTTGCAGCACAACCGGTCGCTCCGGCTCCGGCAGGCGGGCGGCAAGCTGGCGCAGCGCCTCGGCATCCCGTTCTGACCGCGCCAGGGCATAGACGCCCCCCTCCGGCGCGCGGCGCAGCGCCTCCCAGGTCAGCAGACCGCTTCCGGCCTTGAGGTCCAGCACCAGGCTATGGCGCAGCAGGTGGGCAGCCTCCAGCACCCGGTCGCGCAGATGGCCCAACCGCTCACCGGCGCTGGAAATGGTGCGCTGCAACCAGCGGTCACGCGCCGTATCCGGTGCGGTATATGTCAAGACCTCCGCCTCGGCGGGCGACTCCTCGACTGCCAGCATAGCCGCCAACTGGGCCTCGCGGCGGCGGGCCACCTCCTGCCGGATGGCCGCCTCATAGCCCTGGTCCGAGGGCTGGTAGAAGACCTTCCCCTGGAGCGACGTGGGCAGGTATTGCTGTGCGACCCAGTGGTCCCGGTAGGCATGGGGATAGAGATAGCCCTCGCCGTGGCCGAAACCTTCCTTGTCGCGGCTGGCATCGCGCAGATGATTGGGCACGCCGCTATCGGCCTCGCGCGCCACTGTCTCCAGCGCATCAAAAAAGGCCATCGTCGTATTGGACTTTTTGCAGGTTGCTAAATAGAGCGCAGCCAGGGCGAGGTGAAAGCGACCTTCCGGCATCCCCACTTGCTCGAACGCGGCGGCGCAGGCCGTCACGACCTGAATGGCGTTGGGGTCGGCCAGCCCCACATCCTCGCCGGCGAAGATCAACATACGGCGCAGGATAAAGCGCGGCGCTTCTCCAGCATAGACCATCTTCGCCATCCAATAGAGGGCGGCGTCCGGGTCGCTGCCGCGCAGGCTCTTGATAAAGGCGCTGATGGTGTCGAAGTGATAGTCGCCTTCTTTGTCGTATAGCACGGCGCGCTGCTGGATGGACTCTTCAGCCACCGCCAGGGTCACATGCACCGTAGGCCGCGGCCCCGGCTGGGCGGGCGTCGTTTCAACCGCCAGCTCCAGCGCATTGAGCAGCGCGCGGGCATCGCCGTTGGCGACATCTACCAGGTGGTCCAGCGCGTCGTCGTCGAGCACTACATTCAACAGACCGTAGCCTCGCTCCGGGTCGCTTAACGCTTGGCGCGCCACGGCGCGCAGGTCGTCCTCGCTCAGCGGCTTGAGCTGAAAGATACGGCTGCGGCTGACCAGCGCCTTGTTGACCTCGAAGTAGGGGTTTTCGGTGGTGGCGCCGATGAAGATGACCGTGCCGTTTTCCACCCAGGGCAGCAGGGCGTCCTGTTGGGCCTTGTTGAACCGATGTACCTCGTCCACAAAGAGGATGGTGCGCTGGCCGTGAAGATGCGCCCGCTCTTGCGCCTCGGCAATGGCCTCGCGGATCTCCTTGACGCCGGAGAGGACGGCATTGAGCGCGATGAAATGGGCGCGGGTGG
The DNA here is from genome assembly GCA_035574055.1 of Caldilineaceae bacterium. Classification (GTDB taxonomy): domain Bacteria; phylum Chloroflexota; class Anaerolineae; order Caldilineales; family Caldilineaceae; genus QEUY01. The sequence goes on along the minus strand of DATLZJ010000039.1, from coordinate 5,411 downwards.
TGTTGGCAATGACCTGGGCCAGGGTGGTTTTGCCGGAGCCGGGCGGCCCGTAGAAGATCAGGCTGCCCAATTGGTCGGCCTGAATGGCGCGGCGCAGCAGACGCCCCGGCCCAATGATGTGCTCCTGGCCGACAAACTCGTCCAGGGTGCGGGGGCGCATCCGCGCCGCGAGCGGCGCCTCCTTCTGCAACCGTTCCTGGTGGGCCTGCTCAAAGAGATTCATCAGATGCATCATAGCGTAAGGTGAAAGAAACAAAAAACAGGGCGGGGCAAGCGTCGAGTCGCTCCACTCGCCGGGCCTCTCATCTGGACAGAGTACGCCCGCTGGGGCACAATTGCCAGACCGCCGCATGGCAGTGTTGGTGTATCCCAACCCATCTGAACCACTAGCTAGAATCGCTAGAAAGTCGCCTGCATGGCTTCGCCCCGTCGTTCTTCCGGTCGCCTGCTGGCCCTCCAGCATCGCGATTTCCGCCTGCTTTGGCTTGCCGTCGTCACCGCCACCGTCGGCCTCCACATGCAGACGATTGCCGCCAACTGGCATGTCTATGCTCTACTCCGGGACGCCGCCCCGACCCTCACCCTGTTCGGGCGGACTGTGGAACTGAACGCCGGCGCGCTGGGGTTGGGGGGATTGGGGCTGGTGCGCTGGGCGCCCCTGTTGATCTTCGCCCTGGCCGGCGGCATCCTGGCCGATACCCGTAACCGGCGCAAGCTGCTCATGGCGACCTATGCAGCCTCCCTGCTTCTGGCGCTGCTGCTGGCCTTGCTCACCTTCAGCGGCAAAGTGAGCCTCCTGGCGATCTACGCCATCATCGCCGGGCTGACCGCCTTGCAGGCCATCGAGTACCCGGCGCGCGAGTCGTTGCTGCCCAACCTGGTACCCCGTGACCACCTGACCAACGCGGTCAGCCTGACTGCCATGACCAACGTCATCGGCGCCATTACCGGCCCTGCCCTCAGTGGGCTGTTGCTGGACCGCGGGCAGATCGCCGCCGTCTATGCCCTGCACAGCGCCAGCTACCTGCCGGCGCTGGCGGCTCTGGCGCTCATCCGCTATTCCGGCGCGGTCCGCCAGGGCGTGCGCCTGACCCGCGCCGACTTGGCCGAAGGGTTCCGCTTTACCTTTCGCACCCATATGATCCGCAGTACGATGCTGTTGGACTTTTTCGCCACCTTGCTGGGGTCGGCGCGCACGCTGTTGCCCATCGTCGCCGACCAGGGGCTAGGCATCGGGGCCGGCGGCTATGGGTTCCTGGCGACGGCCCAACCGCTGGGGTCGCTCCTGGCGGGCACGCTCGTCTCCTTGCGCCGGGACATCTACCGCCAGGGGCTGATCTTCCTGGTCTGTATTGGGGCCTATGGTCTGGGCACAGCGTTTTTTGGCCTTTCGACCGTCTTTGCGCTTTCCTATGTCCTCTTTGCCATTACCGGCGCCGCCGATACCATTTCCTCGATTATCCGTGGAGCCATTCGCCAGTTGTGGACGCCGGACAATCTGCGCGGGCGGATGGTGGGCGTCAACATGATCTTCTACATGGGCGGCCCTCAACTGGGCGAGGTGCGGGCAGGGCTGGTGGCGGCGCTGCTGGGCGCGCCGGCGGCCATCGTCAGCGGCGGGTTGATGGCCGCGTCGCTGGCCCTCTGGGTGGGCTGGCGCGACCGGCGGCTGCGCCGCTACACCAGCGCGGATATGCCGGTGGCGGCCGGCGGCTGATGATCGTGGGTGACTCATATTGTGGGTGCGGTATCCGTGCCGCACCGCGTATCATGCGAAGGCGTGCGGTAAGGATACCGCACCTACTGTTGACTACTGTTAACTACGGGACGGAGGTAGGTCTGTCGGGGCGCTCCTACAAGTCACCCAGTGTCAGCCAGAGGCATTTGCCAGCCGGCCCTAGGTCGCCAGTTGCCAGTCATCAGCCAGTAGTCGAAGGCGGCCCTCTGTGCGCGACTGCACAGGAGGCGCGTGGCCGGCTGCACGGCGGGCGCAGGGTTTGTGCCGTAGAGTATCCACAGAACAAAGGAGGCAGATGAGACCAGGGCGATTGCCCTTTTTGAACCCCTGAGGAATGAGGTGGATGATGGCGACGTTGGTGATCACCTTCTGGCTGGCGGCGCTGCTGGTGACCTTTTGGCTGGACGACCCCGCGCTGGAGCGAGCCGGCGAGCGGCCCAATGCATTACCCAACCGTGAGCCACGCCGTCGGACTGATTAGCCCTTGACGCCGCCCAAGACCACCCCCCGGATGTAGTAGCGTTGGGCAAAGAAGAAGAGCACGATCATGGGGATGGTCATCAGAAAGGCTATCGCCATCATGTAGTTCATCTCCTCCGTATAGGTGCCGCGGAAGAGATTGATGCCCAACGCCAGGGTATAGTTGTCGGCGCTGGAGAGGTAGATGAGCGGGCCGTAGAAGTCGTCCCACGTGCGCTGAAAGGTGAAGATGGCCACCGTGATCAGCGCAGGCAGCGAGAGGGGGAGAAAGATATTCCACCAAATCTGGAGCCGGCCTGCGCCGTCAATGCGCGCAGCATCTTCGATCTCCATCGGAATGCCCAAAAAGAACTGGCGGATGAGAAAGATGTTGATGGCGCCGCCGCCAAACCAGGCCGGCACCGTCAGGGGGAGAAAGGTGTCCAGCCAGTCAATACGGTAAAAGAGGATATAGAGAGGGATCAGCGTCACCTGGGGGGGCAGCATGATCGAGGCCAGGGTCACGATAAACCAGAAGTTACGCCCCGGAAAACGAATACGGGCAAAGCCATAGGCGCAGAGCGATGAGGTCAACAGCGTGCCTACCAGCACGGTGACGCTGATAAAGAGGGTGTTGAGCGTCCAGCGGGTGAAGCGCATCCCCTGATAGTTCCATGCCTCGATGTAGTTTTGGAATTGAGGCGTTTCGGGCCACAGCGTGGGCGGGAAGACGTACACTTCGGGCTTGGTCTTCAGCGAGGTGATGATCATCCACCACAAGGGCACAATCGAGATCAGCGAGACGATGACGAGCACGGCCAAGAGCACGAGCACACGGCCTTCGGAGCGCCAGAAGCGCGCGGTGGCCGCCTGGGCAGGCTTGGATTTTTGAACGGGGGTCGCCGAAACGCTCATGTACCCTCTCCCCTTACTTCTTTCCCCTGATGGTTTCGCTTCATGTTGAAACCACGGTTACTGCTTGACTTCATCTTACTGTTTGACTTCATAGTAGACATAGGCATCCGAGCCGCGGAAGAGCACCAAGGTCAAGAGCAAGATGATGGCAAAGAGGAACCAGGCCATGGCCGCGGCCAGCCCCATTTGCAGCCATTTGAAGGCCTTTTCATACAGATTCAGGTTATAGACATAGGTTGAAAAGAGCGGGCCGCCTTGGGTCAAAACAAAGGGCGGCAGGAAGTATTGGAAGGTAAAGATCAGCCCCGTCACCAGGTTAAAAAAGATAGTGGGCGAGAGCATGGGAATGGTGATGTTCCAAAAGAGCCGCCACTCCGTAGCGCCGTCAATCTTGCCCGCGTCGTATAGCTCCTGCGAAATGCCCTGGAGGCCGGCCAGGAAGATGATCATGGCGGGGCCAATGCTCCAGAGGGTGAGCACGGCCAGCGAGGGCAATGCCGTCTCCGGTTCTGAAAGCCAACCCACCGGCGGCAGCCCCATGCGCTCCAGGGTGGCGTTAACCAGCCCAAACTCCGGGTTGAGCAGCCAGCCCCAGATGAAGACCATAGCGATACCGGGGACGATGGTCGGCAGGTAAAAGGCGGTGCGGAAAAAGCGGATGCCGGGCACTCGCTGGTTGAGAAGCAGCGCAGCCGAGAGGCTCCCCAGCAGGCTGAGGGGAAGGGCCATGGCCGCATAGAGGAGCGTCACCCACAGCGAATGGAGCACCCGCAGGTAATCCTCGGTGAACATATCGCGGAAGTTGCGCAGGCCGACGAAGGTGGGCGACTTGAGCAGCGGATAGTCGGTGAAGCTCAGATAGAGCGAGGCCAGCATGGGGCCGAAGGTCCAAAGCAACAGCCCCAAGATGACAGGCAGGATAAACAGATACCCCTCAACCGTGTCGCGCCAATAGGCGGGCAGGTGACGGCGCCGTGGTTGGCGTTGGACTTGACTTACCATACACACCTCAGAAGAGAAGAGAGTAAACCGCTGCGGTTTACTCTGGGCAGGAGCCTGCGGGCGGCCACAGACGGCCCGCAGGCCGTGGGGAGCCGGTAGCCGCCCGCGTGCCCGAAGGCGGCTCACTGCGATTCGGCGACCGAGGCGCACAGGTGGAGGCCCGAAGGGCCTTGCGCCGGCGCGCCCCGATCGGGAGCATATCTAGTTGGCGGCTGCCCGGTCTAGACAGGCCTGGATCTCGGCATCTACACCGGGGAAGATTTGCTCGGCAGTGCCCTGGCCGCGGATCACCTGCTCCAGCCCATTGCGAATGGCCGCCTCCACCTGGCCGGTGTAGAGGCTGCCGCACTCGACCGGATAGGTGCGGGGCAGGATGCCGTACTGCTGGCCTTCCACAAAGACCCGGCGGAAGTTGGCTGGCGGCGGCTCCAACTCATTGAAGACCTCGGACTCGGCCAGCGACTTGAGCAGCGGCGCCGCCCGATAGGTGCGCAGCATCCGCTCCTGGCCCTCAGGCGTTAATAGCACCTTCACAAAGTCCCACGCCTCATCCGGATACTTGGTGCCGGAGCTGACTGCATAGCCAAAGGTGCCCATGCCGGTGAAGCGTCCCTGCGGATGGCTCGGAATCACCTCTACATCCCAGTCGAAGGCCCCGGCAATGCCATCGCGGAAGATGCCCGCAAAGATGGGGATGCTGAGCCAGGTGGCGCATCGCTGGTTGATGAAGCAGTTGCCGCCCAGGTCGCTGCCCAGCGGGATCGCCACCTCATGCTCCACCCACAGGTTCGCATACGCCTGGATGCCGGCCAGCGATTCCGGGGTGCTCAGGGTCGAGGTGCTGCTGTCCTCGCTCAACACATCGCCGCCATAGCCGCGGATCCAGGGGACAATGTAGGCCCACCAACTGAAGCCGCCGCCGCCCGCCGCCCCGCCGATGCCGATGCAATGGACATCGGGATTGGCTTCTTGGACGAGCTTGCACGAAGCGATCAGGTCCTCCCAGGTCCATTCTGGGGTGGGCATAGGCGCGCCGGAGGCTTCCCACATAGTCTTGTTATAATAGACCTGCACGTTGTCCAGCGAGACAGGGATCATGTAGAGGCCGGGGTCACCCTCGACACGGCCTAGCCCCATGATCGAGGGGTAGGTATCCTCGAAGTTGATCTCTTCATCGGCGTCGGCGAAGGGCTGCATGTCCATGAGCACGCCGGCATCCACAAAGGGCGCGGTGTAGATATCGGCGGTCAGCATTACATCGGGCAGGTTGCCGGCTGCGGCCATGGTAAAGACCTTG
>DATLZJ010000038.1:0-11548 GCA_035574055.1 Caldilineaceae bacterium | reverse complement strand
GGGGCGCCGTAGTAGTCGGGCGACTTTGCCATCAGCTCGGTAAAGCCGATGATCATGTTGAGGGGAGTGCGCAGCTCGTGGCTGACGTTCTGAACGAAGTGCTGCTTGAGCTGTCGCGCCTCCTCGGCCTGGTCGCGGGCGATGGCCAGCATATAGTTGGCCCGTTCGACCCGGTAATTGGCCTCGTCGAGCGCTTTTAGGGTGCGTTGCAGCTCGGCTTGCCGATCGCGGGCTTCGCGCTCATTGATATGTGCTCGCTCATATGCATCGCCGAACCAGGAGAGCGCCACGTACAGCCGTTGGGCCGACAGCCATGCCGAGACCGCCACCAGCGCCACGATCAGCGTCGGCAGCCAAATCTCGCCACTAAACCAGCGCGCCACACCGATCTCAACGCCGGTCACCAGGATACAGACAAGGACAAGCGTGGCTGCCAATAAGGCAGTGCGGCGGTTAAATAGGACACTGGCGAAGATCACCGGCACGATGAACAAATAAAGCGCCTCGGAGGATCGGAACAGAACTGCCGCACACACAGCCGCGCCTAACACACTCCACACGACAAGATGGGCTGCCAGCCGGTAATGGCGGTCCGGGAGGTAGATGCCTGCCAACGACCCCACCGCGAGTGCAATGCCGGCGGCCCAAGCCACGAGCGGCGCCGATGGATGCAGCGCAGGCCAAAGCAGCGCTAAGAGAATGAAGTAAGCGAGTATGCCCGTAAACGACGCGATCACGCGCAGCGACTCAACCTGGAGATCGACCAAATATTGGTGTAGGTGGTGTGGATTGTTCGCGGCTGGCATATGACTCACCTAATCGTACCCGGTCAGGGCGCTTGAGGCGGCGCGACCGGATGGCGCGCGCTGATTGTCAGGTCGGTGTGCAAGGAGTTGGCTGTCGTTTCTGTGAGCAGCGGCGCCCGCAGTTGTCATTGAATGGACCGCGCACGGCTGTTTTCTAGGAGACGGGGGATGCATTATCGCGCCAACACTCGCAAACACAAAGCGCATCCATCCCAAGCCGGGATCGAGGGGCAGAAGCCGGCGCCGCAGATACAACTGGCGTGGCGCCCTAGATAGCGTTTGGCGCTGGGCCATGGAATTGAGTACACTCGTATTCGGATGCGCGGGCCTAAGCAAGTGGGGAGCGGCCAGCCGGAGCGGGAGGAGCGCCGATGAAGATCGGGCAAGTGTGGGCACAGACGCCATGAAGGCAGTCATTGAGCTATTCCGCGAGACCGCCATCGGCTGGGCGCGCAATTACGCCGCAGTCCATGCCGCCAGCCTCGCCTATTACACCATCTTCTCGCTGGCGCCTCTGCTCATCCTCTCGGTCTCGATTGCCAGCACCGTCTACGCCGAGGAAGATATCGAGTGGCGTCTGGTGGCCGGCATCGAGAAACGCGCCGGGGAACCGGCCGCCACCTATATCCAAGAAGTCCTCGTCAATAGCCACAACGAGGCGACCACCCGGCTGGTGCGCGGCGTCAGCATCCTCTTTCTGATCTGGAGCGGGTCGGCCATGTTCCTCCAGCTTCAGCTCTCGATCAACACCATGTGGGAGATTGTGCCCAGGGGCGAGGCCATCCATCACGGCCTGCGCGCCGTGATCTTTGGCCGGCTGCTCTCGGCGCTGTTGGTCTTGGCTATCGGCTATGGCCTGTTGATTTTGCTCGCGGTGAGCACGCTTTGGTCCATGGCGCCGGTGGGCTACTTGCGACCGGTGGCCGAGACGGTGGATGCGCTGGCGCCTGTGGCGCGGCTCTTCAGCTCGCCGCTGATCAATACAGTGATCTTTGCGCTGGCCTTTAAGCTGCTGCCCCAGGCGACGATCCGCTGGCGCGATGTGTGGCCGGGGGCGTTGTTGACCTCCTTGCTCTTTTGGCTGGGCAACTATGCCATCGGCTACTATCTGGCGCGGGGGTTGGTCACGTCGTTGTATGGGGCGGCGGGGTCGGTGATGGTCTTTCTGCTGTGGGTCTATTACTCGGCGTGGATCTTTCTGTTTGGGGCCAAGTTCACCCAGGTCTTTGCCAATAAGTACGGCCAACCGATTGTGCCCCACCGCTACATGATGGTGCGGCCCAGCTACACGCCAGAGGAGGAGCTCAAGGAGGCAGCCCCAGGCTAAGGCGCCTCATGACCACCCCATATCGCTTTCACAGTGGGCGCAAGAAAGGAGGAGCGCCGGCAGGGGGACTGCTCCCGCCGCCGGCGCTCTCTGCCTCTTGACAGGGTAAGAGGGCGCAGCTGCTCCACCCAGTCCAGCCTGACGCCCGCTGCCTATTCCTGCTCGATAACGGTGAGGGTTAGTTCCATGCCCTGGGCGGCGTGATCCTCAACCGGGCAGTAGACCCGGTACTCGCCGGGCGTAAGCTCTGCCTCCAGGCTCATCGTCTCCCCAGGCTGAAGATTCTCCTCCAACACCGCTTCGATGCCCTGGCCCTCGATCTCAAAGTTGTGCCTGACCCTCCCGTTGTTGGTGACCTCAAAGGTGACAGGCCCTGCAGCCAATTCGGTGGGCATCTCGATTGCCCATTCGACCAGGGAGACCTGGACCGGTTCCTGTTGGGCTGGGGGCGCCGCCCAAAGCGTCGCAGCGCGCCATCCGGCGAGCAAGACGCTCACCAGCAGCGCCGCCGCGACGCCTGCTCTCCACTGACCCGATGGCTTGGCCTCTCGGATGGGCCATTCGTTGCCGGCTTGGCAACCGCTGTCGTCCATCATCTTCTCCTTTGCTCTACCATCACCTCTGTCGTCTTTTCCCGTCTGCTCCGGCTCGGGGAAGGGGTGAGCCGGGTGGGGGCATGGAGGCCTCCCCCATGCATCTGAAACGCTCTCCCCGCTTGTGTAGATTGGGGTACGGGATAGAGAAAGGGGAAGAGGTAGAGCGGCCCAGGTATGGCGCAGGACGTGGCGGTATATAGGCGCTCAACGCCGGCCAGGGGCAGGGAGGCTCGCGCGAAAGCGGTGGAGACCTTCGCTGCCGCCAGTCACCTCAGGGGTTTGGCTGCGCGCAGAAGGTCTGACTCAGCTCGCAGCCGCCCTGGCCCTGCCGCCTCAGGCCGGCTGCGGTGTGACCGGCTCCTCCCAGCGAATCTCGTAGTCGAAAATCCAGGACATGGCTTTGTCGGTGGCAAACAGCCGGAACGCCAGCGGCATCAGCAGATCCCGCAGGAATACCGCCGCACGGCTCTCCAAGGCCTTGTAGCTTCCCCGCTTACGACCCTCCGCCACAATCCGCTCCGCCCGCGGCCGCCGCAGCGCCTCGTACTGCCGTAGCGCCTGCTCCGGCGCAGCTAGGTCGCGCAAGCATTTCGCCAGCATCAGCGCATCCTCCATCGCTAGTGACGCTCCTTGGCCGGAGCTGGGTGAGACGGCATGGGCTGCGTCGCCCAGCAGCCCGACCCGCCCGCGAGTCCATCGCGGAATCGAGGGCAGGTCGTGGATGGGGGTGGCGCCGATCTCGTCGGTGTGGTGGATGAGCGCCCGAATGAACGAGGGGTCCCCCGCATAAAGCTCGCTCAGCCTGCGCTGCCACTCCTGCGTGGGAATGGCCGCCAGTTCTTTGCGCGCCGGCTCCCGCTTCATACCGATATTGGCAAACCACCAGGCTTCTCCACTAGGCCGCACCGTGTAACCGAAGAACGCCTGTCTCCCCCAAACCATGTGCATCGTGTCTGGCGTCGCCGGCAGCCCGGAATCGGGGACCACGCCGCCCAGGTTCAAGAGGCCCGTGTAGCTGGGTGCGGGCGCATCGGGCGCCATGAGGGCGCGCACGCGCGAATGGATGCCGTCTGCACCGACCAGCAGATCGCCTTCTGCCTCACTGCCGTCCTCAAACCGGGCCATGATTCGGTTGCCGGTTTCGGTATAGTGGCTGAAGCGCTTGCCATAGTGAATCTCGATGCCGCGCGCCCGCGCCTCGTCGGCCAGCACCCGCTGAAGTGTCCCGCGCATAAGGGTGATACTGGGCGTGGCTGCATCCAGCCAGCCATTGGAGACGGCGCCAAGCTGTTTGCCGGTCGAGCTGGTGAAGACCATCCGGGGCGTGGGGATCGTCTCGGCGCGTCGGAGCGCGTCCAGCAGGTCCAGGTCGCGCAGCACACGCATCCCATTGACGCCCAGGCTAAGAAAGAGTCCGAGCGACTCCGCCGGGCCGTCATGCGCCTCATAGACGGCCGCTTCAATGCCTGCCCGCTGCAACGCCATCGCCGCCACCGGCCCACCGATGCCGCCGCCGATTATGATCGCTTTCATCCAAGTACCTCCTGAAATGGTGTAAATCTTATCGTCATATCGGGTATCCTCATGTCGGGTATCCTCATGTAGGGTAGGGCCACACCGGGTGAGCCGTCATCACCCGCCGCGGGTGATGCGGCGGGTGAAGGTACAAGATGGGGGTCAATGGAGATTCCGGCCTGGAGGCTCATGCCGCGTTTTATAGCTCCGACTCGTCAAGGAGCGGGTAGATGTCGAGCGCTACCTCCTCGTAGGGGTGTACCTGCCGGATGGCGGCAATGACGGCTTTGGCTTGGGCGCGTTCACAGACAGCCTCAATGCGCTCTTCGGCTACGGCCTCCGGCTTGCCCACCTCGCCGATCGCCGGGTGTGCGCCTTCCAGCGGCTGATACCTCCCCACGCCTTCCCCCGAAAAGCTACAATGGCTGTAGAGGCCGATGCGTCCGGCGCCGGCATCGCCCATCGCCTGGCGAACCACGTCGGCATGGCTCTTGGGTACAAAGACTACCAGCTTGACTCTGTTACTCATTGCTCCCCTCGTCTTTCCTTCAACATGGTTTGGTTGCGGGCAGGATACGCATGGGTAAGACGCCGCCCGGAGCGCCTACCCCCAAGATAGCCTCGCAGTCGATAGGAGACTATAAAATGGCCCCGTTAAGATGGCCCCCGTCCAAAGAAGCCCAATAAAAAACCCCACAGAAAACAGACATTGACAGAGACCACTGCCTGCTGCTAAGATTTAGGAAACCGGTTGCGCAACTGGTTTCCCGTTACCCGAACTCCTACAGAGTCAGTGTTCCATGCAGCAGAAGCGTCCTACGATCGGCGATGTGGCGCGACTGGCCGAGGTCTCCCGCTCGACCGTATCGCATGTGCTCAACAATACCCGCTTTGTTGAGCAAGAAACCCGCCAGCGAGTCATGGATGGGGTAGGGCGGCTTGGCTATCGCCCCAATTTCGTCGCCCGTAGCCTCACGACCAAGCGCACCGGCATCGTGGGCATGATTGTCTCCGATGCCTCCAATATTTTCTTTAGCGAAATGCTGCGCGGCGTGGAAGACGTGCTCCAGCCGGCCCAGTATAGTCTGACCGTCTGCAATACGGATGAGGTTCTTGAGCGGGAGGCTCACTACCTGGACCTGCTCCTGCGCCACCGCGTGGACGGTATTATCGCCGCGGCGACCAGCCAGCGTTGGTCAGCCCTACAGGAGGCCGAGGTCCAACATACCCCGATTGTCTTTGTGGATCGCCGCTTTTCCGATCTGGACGGCTTTTACGTGGGGGCGGACAACACGGGCGGCGCGTATCTTGGGACAAAGTATCTGATCGAGCGAGGCTACCGCCGGATCGGCATCCTCGCAGGTTTTCAACGCCTATCCACCATGCGTGAGCGGCTCTTAGGCTTCCGGCAGGCGATGGCCGAAGCAGGCTTGCCGGTGCGAGAAGAGTGGGTTGCCCACTCTGCCCTGAGCATCGAAGGAGGCAAACAAGCCCTTGGCCGGCTTCTCTCCCTAGCTGATGCTCCCGAGGCTATCTTTGTCAACAATAATCTGCTGACCCTGGGCGCGCTCCTATGCCTGCGGGAGTCGAATTTGCGCTGTCCCGAGGATTTGGCCCTCGTCTGTTTTGACGATCATCCCTGGGCTGCAGTGGCTGACCCACCTCTTACCGTCGTCAGGCAGCCGGCCCGCGAGTTGGGCCGGGTGGCGGCCCAGGTCCTGTACGATTGTATGGTTGGTCAGCCGCCGGCCCAGCGCACGCATGTGCTTAACTGTGAGCTGGTGATCCGCCAGTCCTGTTGAATCTCCGAGATCGCGTCGCCTGCCTCGGATACTTGGGCGCCTTCCGAGCACCTTCGTGCAGGCGCCAAGCACTGCTCGACCCCAGCCATGAGGAGAGGCTATGGCAAGCTCCACGGTCCAAAATCGTTCCCTTTCTAAGCCGCCCGAGAAGCGACAAGGCCGGGCCGGCGAGCTGCGCCGCGCCTTTTCGGGCTTGCAGCGTGAAGAAACGCTGGCGGGGTATCTGTTCCTCCTGCCCAACTTTCTGGGGTTTCTGGTCTTCAGCCTGCTGCCCATCGGCTTTGCCTTTTATATTACCCTCACCGACTGGCGGTTGGCATCGGCGCCAAAGTTCATTGGTCTCCAGAACTTTGTGACCTTGTGGTATGACGACCTCTTCTGGAAGACCCTCTTCAACAGCGCCTACTACACCTTTGTGGCGGTGCCGACGGGCATCTTCATCGCCTTTTGGCTGGCTATCCTGATGAACCGTAAGATGCGCGGGGTTCTCTTTCTGCGCACGGTCTACTTTCTACCTCAAATTACCCTGACCGTGGCTGCGGCTGTGGTTTGGACCTGGATCTACCATCCGGAGCTTGGCCTGCTCAACTACCTGTTGGGCCTGGTCGGCATTGAAGGGCCGAACTGGCTGTCGAGCACCAAATGGGCCATGCCGGCCATCATCATCATGGGGAATTGGCACGGCATCGGCTTCGCCATGCTCATTCTCCTCGCCGGTCTGCAGGGCATCCCCCAAGAGTACTATGATGCTGCTGAAATTGATGGCGCCAGCGGCTGGCAGAGCTTGCGCTATGTAACCGTACCCCTCCTGACGCCCACCATCTTTTTCGTGGTCGTCACCTCCTTGATTGGCGCCTTCCAAGGCTTTGACATTTTCTATGTCATGACCAACGGGGGGCCTGCTAAGTCGACCTCGACGCTGGTGCTCTACATCTATGAGAACGGTTTCACCTTTTTCAAGATGGGCTATGGCGCTGCGCTGGCCGCTGTTCTGTTCTTGTGCATTTTGACCATCACCCTGATCCAGTGGCGGCTGGCCAAAAACTGGGTTTATGGATTCGAGTAGCCGGTAGAGAAAGGGAACGCCTGTGGCCTCCACGACACTCAAGCCAACGACATCCCGCTCCACACCCAGGCTGGGCAAGACAGCGCGTATGCATCTGGGCAATGGGCTGGCCTGGCTCATCCTTGGGGCCGGCGGGGTGATCATGCTGCTGCCTTTCCTCTGGATGGTTTCCGCCTCCATCAAGGGCCTCGATGAGATCTATGCCTTTCCGCCGCGCTTCATCCCGGAGCGTATCCTCTGGAGCAACTATGTGGAAGCCTGGCGCATGTTGCCCTTTGGCCGTTTCTTTCTCAACAGCACCATTGTCTCGGTCTCCGTTGTCCTTGGCCAGCTCTTTACCTGCTCGCTGGCCGGCTATTCCTTTGCGCGGCTGCGTTATCCGGGGCGTGACAAGCTCTTCCTGCTCTATCTCTCGACCATGATGATCCCCTTTGCCGTGGTCATGATCCCGCTGTATGTGCAGATGCGCTGGTTCAACTGGATTGATACGCTCTGGCCCTTGATCATCCCTGCCATCTTTACACCGTGGGGCACCTTTCTGATGCGCCAGTTCATGAGCACCTTGCCGCGCGAGTTGGAGGATGCAGGCCGGATTGATGGCTGTAGTTTCTTCCGGCTCTATGCGTCTATCATTCTGCCCCTGACCAAGCCGGCCCTTGCCACCCTCGGTATCTTCACCTTCCTCTCTACCTGGAACAACTTCCTCTGGCCGCTGATCATTATCAGCTCGGTCTCCAACAAGACGCTGCCCTTGGGGCTTGTCATGTTCCGAACTCGTTTGCCCATGGAGACTCCTTGGCAGTTAGTCATGGCGGCCTCCACCTTCTCGATCGTTCCCATCCTTGTCGTTTTCATCATGGGACAGAAGTACTATGTTCAGGGCATCGTAACTTCCGGCATCAAGGGAGGAGCCTAGTCTATGTAGCAAAATGTCCCGTAATGCATGGCACACAAAGACAACGAAGCTCGGAACCTGTCTGGCATAACTCGCCTACGGGCATACTGCAACCAAAAGGAGACAGACCATGCTGTATAAACCAAAGTCCTGGTATCGGCAGCGCTACAACCGGCGGATTTTCCTCCAGCAGCTTGCCTTGGGCGCCGGCGGGTTGGCCATGCTCAGCGCCTGCCAGCCGGCAGCGGCGCCCGCTCCCCAACCTCAGACGGCGGCGCCTGCGGCGGGCGAACCCCATTCGGAGTGGGTAACGGGTAAGCTCTCCAGAGATGCGACCGGCACCTTCAGCTACACCAGTTGGGAAGGCGAAGCGGAGATGCGCAAATGGCTCTTCCACTTCGACAACTTCTTCAAAGAGAACTATCCCAACATCACCGTCAACGCTGACTGGGGCGTTCCCTGGGGCGAGTACTGGACCAAGCTGCCGACCCAACTGGCCGGCGGCGCGCCGATTGACATGTGCTGGATGCATGACACACGAGTCAAGACCTTTGCCGCCAACGGCTGGCTGATGCCCCTCGACGACTTCCTCTCCGCCTTTCCCCCGATCGGGTGGCCCGAGGAGTTCTATCCATCCCAGGTCGCCGCTTTCCAGTACCAGGGCCAGCAGTATGGCTTCCCCTACGACTGGGCGCCCGGCGGCCTCTACATCAATGTTGATATGTTTGAGGAGGCCGGTCTTGAGATACCCACGGAAGAGACGACCATGGAGGAGTTCCTAGAGTTGGCGTTGGCGCTGACCCAGGACACGGACGGTGATGGAGAGATCGACCGCTGGGGCTGCGATGTACCAACGTCATGGGCAGCCGGCACGTACTGGGTCGTCAAGAACTATGGCGGCGACTTTTGGGACGAGGAGGTAACGGTCTCCAGGTTTGACCAGGCTGGGACGATTGCCGCCTATCAGTTCATTGCCGACCTGATGTGGGAGCACAAGGTCATGCCCACCGCCGAAATGTTAGGCGCGATGGGGATGGGGACCGGCCTCGCCTTTAGCAACGGGCTGATCGGTATGCACTGGTCGCTCAACGACGAAGCCTTTGTGCTCGACGAGACCATCGCCGGTAAGTTCCGCTGGACGGTAGCGCCGTCGCCGCGTGGCGAAGCGGGGCGCTTCCAGTTTGTCGGCGGCTCCGCCTTCAGCATTCCCACCAGCTCCACCCAGCCCGACCTGGCCTACGAACTGATGCGCTATACCCTCTCCAGCCCCGAAACCTTGCCCGTCTCAGGCGAGATGGGGAGCCAGTTCGTGGGCAATAAGAACTACTACGAGTATGGGCTGCCCAGCGAGGAGATGGGCGAGGTGCGCGAGGCGTTCAAACACGCCATGTATGACCTGGGCCTGCGCGATGGGGTTGTGCCCGACTATCACCCCAAGTACCTGGAATGGGAGTCTACGGTGTATGTCACCGTGATGGATACACTGTGGACGGGCGAGGAGCGGGATGCGGCGGCTGCCTGCCAGCGGGTCCATGAGATGACCAATGAGCTGTTGGCGCAAGTATAGAGCTTCTCTGTGCCGGCTGATATCCGGATAGCCTTGGCGAAAATCGAATGGTCAGCGGAGCATGGGAGAGCGCCATGCTCCGCTGACCTGGATAGGCCCTGCGCATTACGCGAAGCCATTGGGATTCCGGAACGGCCAACGCCTACGTTGGAGCATCGCTATGGCGGAGAGAGGTTTGGCGTTTTTTGTCGCGGTTGATGGCGATGATGCCCAGCCCGGCAGCGAGGCGCAGCCCTTTGCTACCCTGGCGCGAGCGCAAGCCGCCGTTGCTGCGGCCAAAGCGACAAGCCCCGGTCCCATCACCGTCTATCTGCGCGAGGGCGCCTATTATCTGGCCGCGCCCCTGAGCTTTGGCCCAGGCGATTCGGGTACACCTGATGCCCCCATCCGCTATACCGCCTATCCCGGCGAACGGGTGACGCTCAGCGGCGGGCGCCGGCTCACCTGCGCCTGGCAACCCTATCGGGACGGCATCTGGCGATGCAGGTTACCTGAAGTAGCGGCGGGCCGCCTCGCCTTTACTCAACTGTTTGTCAATGGGAAGCGCCAGACCCGCGCCCGTTATCCCAACGCCGACCCCTCGGACCCAAAACGCTACACCGGCTATCTCTTAGCCGCGGGAAGTGTCGCGGATGACCTGCCTCATCCCGCGCCCGACCCTGACGACGATATGACCTTCTCCAGCGGCGCGCCGCGTGGGGTGCGCTTCGACCCTGCCACCTTCTCACCCCGCGCCTGGTCCCGTCCGGAAGAGGCAGTTATCCATATCTACCAGGCTTACGCCTGGGGCAATTTGCAGTGGCAACTTAAGGCAGTCGATCGGGAGCAACAGATTCTATGGTTTGGCCGGGGCGGGTATCAGATGGGCGCCAAGTGGCATGCTGCACCCTGCCTGGTGGACGAACGGTCCCACTATTATGTCGAGAATGTTTTTGAAGAACTGGACGCGCCCGGTGAATGGTATCTGGATCGCCATGAAGGCATCCTCTACTATCTGCCGCCGGACGGCGTAGACCTGGCGACCGCTCTGGTCGAGGCGCCCGTGCTACAGCAGGTGGTCCGGTTTGTGGGCAGCCAGGCGCAGCCGGTGCATGATATTACGCTCCATGGCTTTCGCATCACGCACACAGCGTCAACCTTCCTGGAGCCATATGTCGTTCCCTCCCTCAGCGATTGGTCCATTCACCGAGGGGGCGCCGTCTACCTGGAAGGGACGCGGCGTTGCCGGATTGAGGGCTGCTTTTTCGACGCCGTCGGCGGCAATGCCGTTTTTGTGAGCAATTACAACCGGGAAGCCGTCGTCACCGGCTGCAAGTTTACCGAGTGCGGGGAGAGCGCCATCTGCTTCGTCGGATCGCTGGAGGCCACGGTAGGAACCCAGCGAGCCTTTCCCTATGAGTGTGAGGCCAGCAACAACCTGATCCATGATTGCGGCGTCTTTGGCAAGCAGATTGCCGGCGTCTATATCTCTCGAGCCAAGCGTATCACGGCTGCTCACAACCATATCTACAACATGCCCCGCGCCGGCATCTGCATTGGCGATGGCACGTGGGGCGGGCATGTCATCGAATACAACTTTATCCATGATACCTGCCGGGAGACAGGCGACCACGGCCCCTTCAACGCCTGGGGGCGGGACAAGTATTGGTGTCTCGTCCAATCGCACATGCCTTATACCCGGAGCCGCAGCCACGACGCCGGCCATGTGCTGGTGGACGCCATGGAGCCGGTCATCCTGCGCTACAACCTTTTTCGAGAGCAGGCAGGGTGGGGCCTGGACCTGGACGACGGCGCATCCAACTATGAGATCTATAAGAATGTCTGTGTCGGCGTGAGCATGAAGCTGCGCGAGGGAGCCTACCGCACGATCTACAACAACATCTGGATAAACGGCGCCAACTCCCCCTGCTTCCATGTAGGAAACGAGGACAATCACGACCGGTACGTTCGCAACATTACCGTCATGAGTGTGAG
>DATLZJ010000037.1:0-11888 GCA_035574055.1 Caldilineaceae bacterium | reverse complement strand
CCGCCCAGCGACTTGCGCGACTGGCCGGCGATCCGCGCCTGGGCGAGCAATGTGGCTATGCAGCTTCAGTCTGCTTTGGCAGCATAGGAGGCTGATATGAGAGCGCGACGCAAGTCACCATCTCAACCATGGGCGTCCTGGCAGGGCTGGCCGGCATCGAACACGGCATCGGTGAAATCCTTCAGGGCAACATCGCCCCCAACGGGCTCGTCATCGAGTCCTGGCCCGGCTCGGCCTTGTTTCGCGTTGTGGCCGGCGAGCCGGCCATGACGCTCATTCCCAACCTGCTTATCAGCGGCGTAGTGGCCTGCTTGGTCTCCGCGCTCATCCTCATCTGGACAACCCTGTTTGTGCAGCGGAAGAACGGCGGCCTGGTCTTGATTCTACTGTCGCTCGTCCTGCTCCTGGTCGGTGGAGGGTTCGGCCCGCCCCTGCAGCGCGCAGGCCATTGACAACCCTTATACAACAGGTTAGGATGATGCCGCACCCCATGTTGCGGACAATAGCTGGAGATCCAGAAGGGAGGTGATGGCTGGCGACAAGCTGCTGAACCGGCTCACTGCTGCACTGCAACAAAGCTTGCTGTCCAAACCCCGGTGCAAAGCTACACCGGTCAAGAGCGTCTACGCTCAGGTATTCGCACATTCTCATGTTCACTCTCACGTTGTACCACGAAGGAAGGAGCAATCTGTATGTTGCGCACGCACAGTCGTTTGTTCCGTTCGCTGGTCCTGTTGGCCCTTTTGAGCATGCTCCTGGCGGCCTGCCCGGCCCCGGCCGCGCCGACTCCGGCCGCGGGTGGGGAGGCTGCTGAGGCCGAGGCCACCGCGCCGCCTGCCGAAGAAGCCGCCGAGGAAGCCGGCGGCGAGGCCCCAGCCGGTGAGGCAAGCTGGTGGACGACCGCCGCGGAGCCATATGCGGGGGCCACCATCCGCGGCATCTCCGAGAGCACGCCGCCCTCCCGCTATGTCCAAGAGGTGTTGGCGCCCCAGTTTACCGAGTTGACCGGTATCAACGTCGAGTTCGAGGTCACCTCCTGGGATGAGATGTACAACAACGCCATTCGCGACATGGAGGCCAACACTGGCATCTATGACTTCGTGTACATCGAGCAGGATATCATCTACACCTACCTGGCGCGCGACTTCCTGGTCAACTTGACCCAACTGATGGCCAATAACCCGGACCTGGCCTCGCCGGACTTTGACGTCAGCAAGTTCACCTCCTTTATCGAGAACTTCCAGGACCCGGAGACCGGCGATCTCTACGGTGTGCCGATGGAGGCCTTTATCAAGATTTACCTCTACCGAAAGGACCTCTTTGAGGACCCGGAGATCCAGGCGGCCTTCCAAGAGCAATATGGCTATGAACTGGCCCCGGCGACCACCCATGACCAGTACCGGGACATCGCCGAGTTTTTCACCCAATATGGCGAGGAGAATGGGTTGGAGCTGTGGGGCACGACCCTCCAGGCCCATTCCGGCCACCCCTCGTCCACCTATGAGTTCTTTGAGACCATCGTTCCCACCTTTGGCGTCTACAATTGGGGCGTGGACCTAGAGAACTGGAAGGCGTGCGAGGCCAACGGCGGGCGCATGAACAGCCAGGCGGCCAAGGACGCGCTCAACTTCTGGCTGGGTCTGCTCCCATTTGCCCCGCCCGAAGCCACCAGCAGCACGTGGGATGAGGTGGCAGCCTCCTTCGCCGCCGGTCGCGCTGCCCAGGGCTGGGTCTACGGCGAGAATGCAGCCTGGATCGCTACCGACCCCGACCGCTCGACAGTGGTGGGCAATGTGGGCGTGGCCCTGCCGCCGGTCGCCGAGGGCGTCATGGAGGATGCCGAATCCGGCGAAGGGTACATCGGCTACTATGACGGCGGCGCCTTTGGCATTCCACATTCTTCGCGGAACCAAGAGGCCGCGCTGCTCTGGCTCCAGTTCATCGGCCAGGAGTCGGTGCAGGCCGATTGGGCGGTGGCCGGCTCGCGTATCGTGATGGAGTCTACCTACGATGATCCCGCAGTCCAGGAGGTGGATGCTCAGGTGGGTGGCTACTTTACGCTCATGCGAGAGCAAGGCCATCTTTTCCGCGGCGCGCCGCCCTTCCCCTTCCACAACAACCTGCGCGAGAGCATTGACCCCTTCATCTGGCAGGCTATCGCCGGTGAGTTGACGCCGGAAGAGGCGCTGGACCAAGCCTGCGCCGCGGCCGAGGCGACAATGCAACAACTAGGCTACGGCGAATAACGCCGGAGTCGCCCATGCGATCCAACGCTACGGGGTGGGGGCTGCTGGCCCCCACCCTCATCATCCTTGGGTTGGTGGGGCTGCTGCCCTTCCTTTTTGTCCTCTATGTCGGTTTCTTTGACTGGAATGTCTTTGCCGCCAGGGCAGGGCTGATCTGGGCCGGGGCAAACAACTACCGCCGCCTGGTCTTCGATAACGATTTCTTGACCGCGGTTGGCCGCACCCTCAGCTTTACCGCGCTGGCCGTCTCCATTGAGCTGGTGCTAGGCTTCACGCTGGCGAACACGCTCAAACGGGACTTTCCAGGAAAGACGCTCTTCCGCACCATCCATGCCCTGCCGCTGATGGTGGCGCCGATTGCTGTGGGCGCGACCTGGCGGCTGCTGACCATCCCCGGTTTCGGGCTGGTCCCTTACTATCTCGACCGCTGGTTTGACGTCGAGTACAACATCGGGCGCTATGGCAGCCATGCCTTTATCACGACCGTTGCCATGGATGTGTGGCACTGGACGCCCTTTGTCACCCTGACCATGCTGGCCGGGCTGTCCGCCATTCCCAGAGAGCCGATGGAGCAGGCGCTGGTAGACGGCGCCAACCGCTTCCAGGTGTTGCGCTTTCTGACCATTCCCATGATGATGCCGGTGATCCTGACGACCCTGTTCATCCGCATCATGGACGCGCTGCGCATCGTGGACGAGGTCTTTCTGCTGACGGGCGGCGGGCCAGGCAACGCGACCCGCTATATCGGCATCCATATCTGGCGTGTCGTCTTCCCGCGCACCGATTACGGCTATGGCTCGGCCATGTCGCTGCTCGTCCTCTATTTCACCATTGTGCTCTGCTGGCTGCTCTTTATTGCGCTGGCCCAGACAGGGAGGCAGAGGGGGTAGCGTGTTAAACTTCATGGCTGATGGATTCGGAGCGTTGTCATATGCGTAAACGTTTGGGTTGGGTGGGGCTGTATGCGCTTTGGATCGGGTTGACCCTGGTCACCCTGCTGCCTATCTACTGGATGGTGGTCATCTCGGCGCGCAGCCGGGTGGAGCTATTCAGCGTAGGCCGTTTCTTCCAGACGAGCTTTTATGCCCAGAACTACATCGAGCCGCTTACCAACCCGACCTTCCAACGCTATTTGACGAATTCGCTGATCGTGGCGACCGGCAATGCGTTGTTGGTGGCGGTGCTGGCCGTGCTGGCGACCTATGCGCTCTCGCGCTGGCGGCTCAGTGGCGCCGACAACATCTTCTTCTGGACCATCACCAACCGCATGGCGCCGCCGGCTGCCTTTGCCCTGCCCCTCTTTTTGCTCTATACGCGTGTCTTTCGCTTCGGCGACTTTTCCCTCTTTGATACCCGCATCGGGTTAATCCTGCTCTACTGCGTCTTCAACCTGCCCTTCGCTATCTGGCTGATGAAGGGCATCATGGACGGCATCCCTATCGAGCTGGACGAGGCGGCTTTCGTGGACGGCGCTAGCCGCATGACGGTCCTCTGGCGCATTATTGTGCCGCTGGCCGCGCCGGGCATCGCCGTGACCGTGATCCTGGGGTGGATCTTCGCCTGGAATGAGTACCTCTTTGCCGCCTCGCTGACCAGCGTCAATGCGCGCACCATCACCACCGGCCTGGCCGAGTTTGTCACCGTCACCGGCACCAACTGGGGCGAGATGGCGGCAGTGGCGACCATCTCACTGCTGCCTGCCCTGATCTTTTTGGTCTTTGTCCAGCGCTATATCGTCATGGGCTTGACCTTTGGCGCGGTGAAGGAGTAGAAAATCATCTAAGTGCAAAGCAATATCGGCGAAAGAAAAGCCCTATGGCCCAAAAGCGAATTGTCGAACCCCCGGTAGAGCATCGCGGTCGCCGGGGCTTTCTGCCTATCGAGACCAATGCCTTCGACCGCGTCTTTATCAGCGTGGTCTGTTTCGTCGCCATCCATCTGCTATGGATGCGCTTTGTGGAGAGCATCCTACCCTTGTGGATCGCCACGGTGATTTCGCTGATTCTGGCCGTGGTGATCGTCCGCAAAGGGTAGTACTTGGGATCCATTCCAGTATCGTAGGTGCGGCATCCTTGCCGCACGGACTTGCCGACCAGAGAACTGCGGCAAGGATGCCGCACCTACAATTGGGTTGCCAGCAGTCAACAGTCCACCTCGGTGGACTTGAGCTTCTAGCCTGGGTTTCAGTCCAAGGCGTTGGGAGTTGAAAACGGTAAGGAGTTGTAGAGCATGGACGCATTAGTTCTGGAACAGAAGAACAAGCTGGCGCTGCGCGAGATTGAGATTCCGGAGACCCTGGGGCCTCATGATGTACGCATCGCCATTCACACGGTGGGCATCTGCGGCAGCGATGTCCACTACTACACCCACGGCGCGATTGGCCCCTTTGTGGTCAAAGAGCCGATGGTGCTGGGCCATGAGGCGTCGGGAACCGTGATCGAGGTGGGCGAGGCCGTCAAACATTTGAAAGTAGGCGACCGCGTCTGCATGGAGCCGGGCATCCCCGACCCCAACAGCAAGGCGACCCGCCTGGGCATGTACAACCTGGACCCGGCGGTGCGCTTCTGGGCCACGCCGCCGGTGCATGGGGTGCTGCGCCCGACGGTGGTCCATCCCGCGGCCTTCACCTTCAAGCTGCCCGACAACGTGAGCTTTGCCGAGGGCGCGATGGTCGAGCCGCTGGCAGTGGGGATGCACGCCGCGACCAAGGCGCGCATCAAGCCGGGCGATCTGGCCGTGGTCATGGGCGCCGGCCCCATCGGCATGGTGACAGCCATGGCCGCGCTGGCCGGCGGCTGTAGCCAGGTAGTCATCACCGACGTGCAGCAGCCCAAGCTCGACCTGGCCGCCACGCTCGGCCCCATTCGACCGGTCAATGTCGCCAAGGAGGACGTGACCGCGGTGGTCAAGGAGATGACCGACGATTGGGGCGCGGACATTGTCTTCGAGTGCAGCGGCAACGAGCGGGCGGCGGCGAGCGTCTTCCAGCCGCTGGCGCCGGGCGGCGCGGTGGTCTATGTGGGGATGCCCCTCCAACCCATTGCTTATGATGTGGTCTACGCCGCCACCAAGGAGGCGCGGGTGGAGCATGTCTTCCGCTATGCCCATGTCTATCCGCGTGCCCTGGCGCTGATGGGCAGCGGCAAGATTGATGTCAAGCCGCTGATCACTGACAAGTTCAAGTTTGCCGACAGTGTGGCCGCCTTCGACTTCGCTGCCAACATGCCGCCCACCTCGGTCAAGGCGCAGATCGAGCTGGTCTAAAGGAGGCAAGCCCATGAGCGACGCCATTCTAACGGCCCCTTCCATCCTTGCCCGCTTCCGCCTCGACGGTCGTGTGGCGTTCGTGACGGGCGGCGGCCAGGGCATCGGCCGCGGCTTTGCCCACGCGCTGGGCGAGGCCGGCGCGGCGGTGGCTGTGGTGGACCTGGTGGGCGAGCGAGCCGAGACGGTGGCCCATGAGCTGGCCGAGAAGGGTGTCAGCGCCCTGGCCCTGAGCGCCGATGTGACCAAGCCCGACCAGGTGCAGGCCATGGTCGAGCGGGTTGTTGAGCAGTGGGGCGGCCTGACCATCGCCGTCAACAATGCCGGCATCGGCCTGTGGGTGGATAGCGAAAAGATGACGCCGGCGGAGTGGCAGCGGGTGATGGATATCAACCTCAACGGCGTCTTCTACTGCGCCCAGGCCGCCGGTCGGGTCATGCTGGCCGCGGGTTATGGCAAGATCATCAACACGGCTTCCATGTCGGGCACCATCGTCAACATGCCCCAACACCAGGCCGCCTACAATGCCTCCAAGGCCGGCGTCATCCACCTGACCCGCAGCCTGGCCGCCGAGTGGGCGCCCCACGGCATCCGCGTCAACTGCATCAGCCCCGGCTACACCCGCACCCAGTTGGTGGATGACCTGGTGCGCACGCCGGAAGGGCAGCGCATGGCCCCGGAATGGCTGCGCCTGACGCCGATGGGGCGCATGGCCGAGGTGACCGACTTGCAGGGCGCGGTGGTCTATTTGGCTTCGTCCGCCTCGGACTTTATGACCGGCCACGATCTGATCATTGATGGCGGCTATTCGCTTTGGTAGGTACAGATGCGCGCGATCCTATTTCCCCAAGCAGAGACAATCACAGTAGAGCGGGCGCCGGACCCGACGCCGGCCCCCGATGAGGTGGTGGTGCGGGTGGCGGCCTGCGGCATCTGCGGCACCGACCTCCACATCTACCGCAACGAATATATGTCCACCTTCCCCCTCATCCCCGGCCATGAGTTCGGCGGCACGGTGGTGGAGATGGGCCGGGAGGCGGCGAACCTCAAGATGGGCTTCCAGGTGGGCGACCGCGTGGCAGTGGACCCGAACCTCTACTGCGGCCACTGTGATTTCTGCCGCAATGAGCAGGCCAACCACTGCCGCAACTGGCAAGGCGTCGGCGTCACGCGGGCCGGCGGTTTCGCCGAATATGTCACCGTGCCGGCCCGCGCCTGCTACAAGCTGCCCGAAGGGATGACCGACCAGCAGGCGGCCTTCATCGAGCCGCTGGCCTGTGTCGTCTATGCCTGCAAGCGGCTGCGGGTCATGCCCGGCGACCAAGTTTTGATTTTCGGCGCGGGGCCAATGGGGCTGTTGCTGCTCCAGGCGCTGCGCCACAGCGGCGCTTCCCAGGTGGTTATGGTCGAAAAGCAGCCGGAGCGGCTGGCCCTGGCCCAGCGCCTGGGCGCGGCGGCCACGGTCGAGGCCGGGCCGGACCAGGAAGCGGCGCTCAAGGAGCTGGCCCCCGATGGCTTTGGCGTGGTGGTAGACGCCACCGGCATCCCGGCGGTCATCGAGCGCGCCTTTCACTATCTGCGCCCGCGCGGCCAATATCTCCAGTTCGGCGTCACGCCCATGCAGGCTACCGTCCAGCTTCGCCCCTATGACCTCTTTCGCAATGACTGGCACTTCATCGGCAGCTTTGCCCTCTGTTATACCTTCCTGCCGGCCATCGCCTGGCTTGCCAATGGCGTGGTGGATGTGAGCGAGCTGGTTAGCCACCGGGTTGGGGTGGAGGGCTTCGCCCGCGCCTTTCATGACTTCGCCGCTGGCAAGACGCTCAAGGTCCATGTCCAGCTCCATGAGTAGACCGGGCGCGGCCCCCGATGTCGCGGCAGGCGTGCGCGCGGCCTTCCCGGACCTCTGCCGGCGTATTGTCGCCGAGATTGACGGCGTGCTGGCGGCGATAGAGCCGGACCAGGTCGCGGCGCTGGTGGAGGCGATCCTGGCGGCGCGCCGCACCTTTGTCTATGGCGCGGGCCGCGGCGGGCTGGTCATGCGCGGCTTGGCAATGCGGCTGATGCACCTGGGGCTGCCGGTGGCGGTGGTGGGCGAGATGACCACGCCGCCGATCGGTCCCAGCGACGTGCTGCTGGTCAACAGCGCCAAGGGCGCAGGCCCCACCATCGAGGCCATCGCGCGGGCAGGCCGGGCGGCAGGGGCGACGCTGGCGGTCATCACAGCCCAGCCCCAGGCCGCTGTGCCCGCGCTGGCCGAGCGGGTGCTGGTGCTGCCCGCCCAAACCCTGGCCGACGCCGAAGGCAGCCGCTCCTTCCAGCCCATGGGCAGCGCCTATGAGCAGGCGCTTTGGGTGCTGTGCGACGCGCTGGCGGCCCTGCTCCAGACCGCCCTCGGCCAAGACGCCGAAACCATGCGCGCCCGCCATACCAACTTAGAATAACCCCTCGCATCTCGCCCGCCTCCCATCTCCCCTTGAATAAACGCAGCAGAACCGCCCACATACTTTGCCGGTTTTGGCTGCGTCATAGAGAATGAAAGAAACCTTTAAGCCATTTGGCTCCATTCAAGTATTTGGGGTGTTTTCTTTCATCCAGAGGTGGAGTTGCCCTGTGGGCTTGAACAATGGGAGATGTATTGATGGGTGATACGTGTACATGAAAATATGGCTCATCGTCGTGAGTCTGGCGCTGGCAGCTTGTCGCAGCGCGCCGGCTGCCGCGCCCGCCGCCCCGATGCCCTCCAGCACAGCGACGGCAGTCCCCGCTGAGGGAGTCTCTACGCCTACCGCTGCCCCCATCACCGTGGAGACGCTGGCGCCGGTAGCAGAAGCCCCGGTCACGGTGAACGCCGAGATCGCCGAAATCAACACGCTGCTGGCGACCCTCTACGACGGCCAGCCCTTTCGCGGGGCGGTGCTGGTGGCGCAAGAGGGGAAGGTGATTCACCGCAAGGGCTATGGCCTGGCCGACGCCGAGCGGGGCATCCCCAACACGCCGGAGACCCGCTTCCGGCTCGGCTCCGTCACCAAGCCCATCACCGCGCTCGCCGTGTTGTTGCTGGCGCAGGAGGGGCGGGTGAAGCTGGATGCCTCGGTCTGCGTTTACCTGGCCGGCTGCCCATCCGCCTGGCAGCCCATCACCCTGGACTATCTGCTGACCCATCGCTCCGGCATCCCCGACTTGACCCGCTTTCCGGACTTTGAGGCGACCAAGGCGCAGCCCTCGACGCCGCTTGAAACGCTGGCCCGATTCGCAGGAAAGCCGCTGGACTTTGCGCCCGGCGCCCGTTGGGACTATAGCAATTCCAACTATATCGTTTTGGGGATCATCGTGGAGCAGGTCTCCGGCCAAGCGTATGAGACGGTCATCCAGGAGCGCATCTTTACGCCGCTCGGTATGCTCAACAGCGGCTATGACCATAACCTCGACACCCTGGCGGTGGGCTACCGGCCCGACGGCTCGCCCGCCGACTTCCTGCACATGTCCATCCCCTTCGCCGCTGGCGGCCTCTATTCCACGGTAGATGACCTCTACAAGCTGGACCGGGCGCTGGTGCAGGGGACGTTGCTGCCGGAGGCGCTGGCCGCGGCGATGTTCAGCATTCACGCTCCCTTTGGGCCGCGCGCGCCGCAGGGCGGCTATGGGTACGGCTGGATGATTGTGGAACAACCGGCAGGGTGGATGGTCGGGCATAACGGCGGGATTGAAGGCTTTAGCGCGGGCATCTGGCGCACTGTCTCGCCGCCTTCCTCGCCGGCAGCAGGAGAGCAGAGGGAAAGCCGGACCGAGGATGTATTGGTGATTTCCCTGAGCAATGAGGAGCGCCGTGACCCGAATATCGTGGCCCGGGAAATCATCGCCCTGCTGGCGGAGCAGAATTAGGGAACCGGCGGACGTGCAGAAGAATAGCCCAATCAACAATGGTTGCGGCGCAGCAACGGCCCTACCACCGGATGACGATCCGAAAGGACTGGACTGAATGAGCCGAAAAGCAACCTTGATGCGATGGCTGGCGCTGTTTGGCTCAGCCTGGCTGCTGGGCCTGCTGTTTGGCGGGTGCGCTCGCTTGCCGGCAGGGAGTCCAGAGGCGACTACACCGCCCGCAGCCGGGGAAGTCATCATCTATGCCGCCGCCTCGTTGACCGAAGCTTTTGGCGAGCTGGGGAACCGGTTTCGCCAGCGCCACCCCGGGACAGAGGCGGTCTTCAACTTTGGCGGCTCCCAGCAGCTTGTCCAGCAGTTGGCCCAAGGCGCGCCCGCGGACCTTTTTGCGCCGGCCAGCTACCGGCAGATGGAGACCGCCATCGAGGCCGGCTTGGTCGTGAGCGATAGCGTGCAACTCTTCGCCCGCAATCGCCTGGTGGTCATCTACCCCGACGATAACCCGGCTGGCATCACCTCACTTCAGGACCTCGCCCGCCCCGGTCTTAAGTTGGTCTTGGCCGCGCCGGAGGTGCCGGTGGGCAGCTATTCGTTGAGCTTCTTGGAGAAGGCGTCGGCGACCATCGAGTATGGCCCTGCCTATAGCTCGACCGTGCTCGCCAACGTGGTTTCCTACGAGCAGAATGTGCGCGCCGTTCTCAGCAAAGTGGCACTGGGCGAGGCAGACGCGGGGATCGTCTACACCTCTGACCTTGCGGCCGATAACGCCGGACGGGTAGGTCGCATTGACATTCCCGATGAACTCAATACAATTGCCGAATATCCAATTGCCCCGGTCGCCGACGCCGGCCAGCCTGCCCTTGCCCAAGCCTTTATTGACCTGGTGTTGTCGCCGGAGGGCCAGGCAATCCTGGCCGACTATGGTTTCATTCCGGTCGCCGGCCGCTAGACCGGCGCATCATCCGGGTCACGGCATGGCAGGAGCGTCCTTGTCTCATCCTGTGCGCTCGCCCCGCCCTTCGGTCCATCTGTGGGCGGGGCGACGAATGGTATGGCTCATGGTCTTGAGCCTGCCGTTGCTCTTCCTCTTGCTCGTTCCCTTACTGGCGCTGCTCCTGCAAATCATGCCCGCCGCGCTGGTGGATCACTTGGCCCTACCGCAGGTCAGCCAGGCGATCGTGCTGAGCATGGCGACGACGGCGACCACATTGGGCGTCACGCTGGCGTTCGGCACCCCCTTTGCCTATTTGCTGGCCCGCCACCGTTTCCGCGGGCGTGGCCTGCTGGATACCCTGATTGACCTGCCGATGGTGCTGCCTCCGGCAGTGGCGGGCATCGCGCTGCTGTTGGCCTTTGGCCGCCGCGGTCTGCTCGGCCAATATTTAACCCTGCTGGGGATCGAGATCGCTTTTACGCAAGCCGCTGTGGTGCTGGCCCAGACCTTTGTCGCTGCGCCTTTTTATGTAAAAGCCGCAGCGGCAGGCTTTGCCGCCATTGACTCGGAGCTAGAGCAGGCCGCGGCGCTCGACGGCGCGAGCGGCGCCCAAATCTTCCGCCACATCACGTTACCCCTCACTGGCACAGCCCTGTTAGGCGGCGCGGTCATGACCTGGGCGCGGGCGCTGGGCGAGTTTGGCGCTACCATCATCTTTGCCGGCAACTTCCCCGGTCGCACCCAGACCATGCCCCTTGCTATCTATCTTGGTTTTGAGCTGGACCTGAATGTGGCGTTGACCCTGGCGATCATCCTGTTGGGCATCTCCTTTCTAGTATTGCTGGTGGTCAAAGGGCTGTTGGGCCAGCGTGTGCGCTTCTGATCCCCTCTATAGCATATACCGGATGTCCGACCCTGCCGTGGGATAGGTATAGAGCGTCTCCTTCAGCTCACCGGCAGTGATCCCAAAGCGGATCGCCAGCGCAAAGAGGTTGATCGCTTCTTCGGCGTGTGGGCCGAGCAGATGCGCGCCCAGGATGCGGTCGCTCCCCTCTTCGATCAGCACCTTGTAACCTGTGTGCTTCATCCCTAGCCGCCGAGATGATTGCCAGTTGCCGGTCTTGGCGAAGTGGGTGCGAAAGCGCAGATCGGCTTGGCGCGCCTCGGCCTCTTGCATTCCTACGGTCGCCAGCGGCGGAATGCTAAAGACCACGCTGGCAAGCCCTTGGTAGTCGGGCGTGCGGTGGTTGCCCTCCAGCAGGTTGGCGGCGACAATCGCGGCATGGTACCCGGCCACGGGCGTCAGCGGCAGCCCGCTGGCCGCGGCGTCGCCCGCGGCATAGACGGCGGGGTTGGAGACGCTTTGCAGGTAATCGTTGACCACCACGCCCCGCTTGTTGCGCTCGACGCCGCCAACATTGAGCGCCAGGTCATCAATCTCCGGCACACGACCGGCGCCGTGGACCACAAGGTCAGCCGCAAAGGTTTCCTCGTCGTTGCCGTTCTCGTTGCCGTTGTCATTTGCATTGCCGGTATAGACCCGCAAGCCGTCTGCCCGG
>DATLZJ010000036.1:0-5498 GCA_035574055.1 Caldilineaceae bacterium | reverse complement strand
TCTTGCCGGCGTTGGGTCTGATGCGACGTTGCGGGCGGTCCACCTTTGTGTGTATACGGCTGTGTTTATACGGCCATGGGTAGCTCGTGGAGGCGGCTTTCGATGGAGATGCCCCGGTGGCTCAGGAGCTGCATGTGCTCCACCAGGAGCTGTTTGCCCAGCGCCGTATCACCGGCGACAATGGCCTCGACGATACGGGCATGGTAGTTCCAGACCTGCTGTAGGTAATAGATGTCGGCGTAGGTGTTCAGGTCCACAGCCTCGTAGGCGTCCCAGTACGCCTCCAACAGGCCGACCACAAAAGGATTGTTGAGGCGGCGAAAGATGGTCAGGTGTAGCTCGCGGTGCTCCGGATAGGGAATTTGGATGCGCGGCCGGCTCAACTTCTCCTGCGCCGAGGCGACCAGCGCCCGCAGATGGGCGTGGTCCTCCGGCGTAAGCAAGGCCACGGCCTCATCCCAGTAGGCGGTCTCCAAATGGACACGCAGGCCGCTAAACTCGTCGAAGTGGCTGCGGTCGAGGGCCAGCGCGGTCAGCAGGCTCAGGCGCACCGCGGGCAGGAAGCTATAGGCCATGCGTGTGATGCCGCGGCGTGGGCTGGCTTCCACCAACCCCAGGGCGCGCGCCACCTCCAACTGCTCGCGCAATTTGCCGACGCTGATGCCAATCTGCTCGCTCAACTCGGTGAGCGAGGGCAAACGGTCCCCAACCTGGAAGCCCTGCTCTACCAGGTATTGCAGGAATTCGGAATCGAGCGGAGGTGAGGACATAGGGTATTCTCGCGTGAATCATCTAATTAATTCGATTAATTAGATTATACCACAGGCGAGCATTTCCGTCAATTTGCGAAGGGTCTGAAGCATCATTCGCATTTGCTCATTGGTTAGTGGGTCTCGGACCACGGGGCGATGACGGTGAGGAAGGTGAGAAGCTCTGAAGCCTGGTTTTCGACGCCGTGGATCACGCTGGCAGGGGCCAGGACCAGCTCGCCAGGGCCACACTCACGGCTGCACTCGCCAACGGTAAAGCGGCCACGGCCCGCCAGGACAAGATAAAACTTGTCCTGGTCAGGGTGGTCATGGAGCGCCTGCCGTTGGCCCGGCTGAAGACTGTTCAGCCCGACCAGCAGCCGGGGCGTCGCGAGGAAGGTGTGCTTGAAGGGCTTATCTGCACGGCCCTGGGCAAAGTCCAATGGACGGATGAAGTAGTCGTCGCTCATATCAGCCTCATGCCCGGTGGGCGACAGCGGCCTGGTCGGCCAAATAGCGGATGGCGGCGCCGGCCATCAAGGCGACGCCGGTGGGCAACATTCGCTCGTCGAAGTCGAAGGTTGGGCTGTGGTGGGGGCTGGCCTGCTTGCCAGCGGGCGGGGCCGCGCCCACCAGCACAAAGCAGCCCGGCGCCCGGTTTAGGAACTCCGAGAAGTCTTCGCCGATCATCATCGGCGTGATCTGCGCTACCTGCGCTTCCCCTACGATTTGCTCCGCCACCCGCCGCATGAGGGCCGCGCCTTCGTCGGCGTTGATGGTGGCGGGCACCGCAAAGGGAAAGGACAGCTCGCAGGTCGCGCCGAACGCGGCGCAGATGCCTTCGGCCATCTCCGCCATCCGCCGCCGGAGTTGCTGCTCGACTTCGGGATAAAAGGTGCGGGTGGTGCCCTTCAGGCGCGCCTCGGCGGCGATGATGTTGCCGGCGTCCCCGCTGTGAAAGGCGCCCACGGAGAGAACCGCCGTCTGGGCGGGGTCCAGATTGCGGGAGATGATGCTCTGCCAGGCGACGACGATTTGGCTGGCGACCAGGGTTGCATCCACCGTTTCATGGGGCGCGGCCCCGTGGCCGCCGCGGCCATGCACCACCAACTCAAAGAAGCCGGCGCTGGCCCACAGAGGACCGGGTTGGACGACCACTTGGTTGAAGGGTAGCCGGCTCCAAAGATGCAGCGCAAAGGCGGCGCGCGGCGTGGGCTGCTCCAGCACCCCATCGCGGATCATGGCCGCAGCGCCGCCTAGCCCCTCCTCGGCGGGTTGAAAAACCAGTTTCACCCGGCCTGCCAGCGCGTTGCGATGGCGCACCAACAGCTCGGCCACGCCCATGCCGATGGCGGTGTGGCCGTCGTGGCCGCAGGCGTGCATGACCCCCTCTGTCTGCGAAGCAAAGGGCAGGCCGGTCGCCTCATGGATGGGCAGCGCGTCCATGTCGAAGCGCAGCAGCACGGTAGGGGCGTCGTCCGCCTGATCATCCCCTTCGATCAGGGCGACGACGCCGGTACGGCCCACGCCGGTGCTGACCTCCAGCCCCAGGGTACGCAGGTGGTCGGCGACAATGCCCGCGGTGCGCACCTCCTGAAAGCCCAGCTCCGGGTGTTGGTGAAAGTCGCGACGCCAGGCGACCAGGCGCGGCGCCAGGGCTTGTGCTTCCTGGTGTATCGTCTGTAACAGAGGGTCTTGAGCATCCATCAGGCGCTAGAGCTGCTCTAGGGCGGCGTCCAACAGGGCGTTGGCCTCGCGCACCTGTTCGTAGTGGCGCCGGGCTTCGACCAAGATATCGCCCAGCCCTTCAAGGCGCTCGCGCAGGTCGTCGGGGCTGGTGCTCGCCTCCCAGGCGGCGCGCAGCAGGTCCTCGAAGGACTTGTTGCCCTCGATGTGGCCCAGGATCAGGTCTAGTTCGCCGATGACCAGCTCGAACATGCGAATCTTGCGCGCCAGCAAGTCAATCACATGCGCCTCGATGGTTTCGTTGCTGCTCAGGTTGAAGATGGTCACATCATGCACCTGGCCCAAGCGGTGCAGCCGGCCAATGCGCTGCTCGACGCGCATGGGGTTCCACGGCAGGTCGTAGTTGATGAGCTGGTGGCAGAACTGGAGATTGCGCCCCTCTGCGCCGCTCTCGGTGCTGACCATCACCCGCACTCCCCCACCGGCGCCATTGCCGTTGCCGGCGTCCCCATCGCCACGGAAAGCGGCTACCACAGCCTCCTTCTGGCGCATATCAAGGCCGCCGTGGAAGCCGACGGCGCTGATGCCCCAGGCGTGCAACTGCTGGACGATGGTCTCCAGGGTGGCGCGGTACTCGGTGAAAATCAGGAACTTGCCGGGGAAGCGTTGCAGGATTTCCCGCACAGCATAGAGCTTGCGCCCTACTTTGATGGACTCGGCCAGCTCCAGGAAGCGCTGTAGCTCGGCGCGCGCCTCCTCGCCATAGCCGCGGTCGGCCACCATCTTGCGCAAAGTAGCGGCGACGGCTTGGGGGCTGCTGGTCAGCTCGCGCTGGAGGATCATGAGCGTCAGCCGCAGGTGCTTATCGCTGCCTGCATCGCGGAAGCGGCGGCGGATGTAATCGGTCACGTCGCTGTAGAGCTGCCATTCGGCGTCGCTCAGGGTGAGGTGGTAAATGGCAGCGCGGCGACGCGGGAAGGTGATGTCCACCTTGCTGCGCCGGTTGCGGATCATCACGTCGTTGAGCAGGCGGCGTAGGGAAGGGGCGTTTTTGGGCAGTCGGGCATCGGCGCTCTGCAAGAAGTGGTTGCGGAAGGCGCGCACGGTGCCAAGCTGGCCGGGCGCGAGGATGGTGATGAGGCTGTACAGCTCCATCAGGTCATTCTGCACCGGCGTAGCCGTCAGCATGAGGACGTAGCGCTTGCGCAGTTGGTTGACGAACTTCCAGGCAAGGGTGCTCCGGTTTTTGAGCTTGTGGGCCTCGTCCACGATGAGCAGGTCGTATTCGCGGGCGAGGATGGCGTCGGCGTGTTGCGCCAGCTTGGCGCGGTCGAGGCTGACCAGCCAGCGCCCTTCGCTTGCTTCGCGAGTCTCGGCCCACTGGCCGGGCCGCTCCATGATGGTAAATTCCTCATGGAACTTGGTGGATAGCTCCTCGCGCCACTGCTCGGTAAGCGAGGCCGGCGTCAAGACCAAGACGGTGCGCACCAGCCCGCGCTGGATCAGCTCCTTCATGATGATGCCGGCCTCAATCGTCTTGCCCAGCCCCACCTCGTCGGCCAGCAGGGCGCGCCCGCGCATCTGGTGTAGGGCGCGCTGGGCCGTCTCGATCTGGTGGGTGTAGTGCTCCACGTCCAGCTCCTCCAGGCAGATGAGCTGGTCGAAGCCGCGGCTGAGGCGCAACGCCTCGGCTGCGACCCGCAGCCGGTACAGCCCCAGCGGCTCCGGCTGGCGAATCCGGCCGTGGATGCGGAAAAAGGTTTCCAGGTTTTGGTCGGTCTCAATGAGGCGCGGGGGCAGGGTGACGCCGAGCGCGGCGATGCGCTCGGTCATGTCCCGGTCAACGTTATAGCGATAGCCGCAGCGGAAGCATCGGGTGGCGGTCTCTTCATCCAGCCAGCCGCAGTCGGGGCAGCGTTTCCCGATGAGCGTTGCCGGCCCTTTCGGCTTGCGCAGCTTGGGCCGTTCGTCTGGGTCTGTGATTTCCAGCCACTCGAAGCGTTCTTGGCGGTTTTTCATAGGTGAATCGAGCTTGCTTCCGGTCACTTGCACCATTGTACAGCAAAGCCGGTGGAAATGCCCACCCGCGCCAAGGCAGAAATAGAGCAGGCGCGCCGCGTTTAGCCGGAGGCAGGGCGGGCGCGCTGCTTGGCCCAAGCGCGCAGGGCGTCAATCTCCTCCTGCATCATCTGGCTGAGGGGGACGGTCTCTTGCAGCACATCCAGCAGGTCGGCCATTTCCAACGGGCGATTTTTGTCGAAGGCCTCATAGAGGCCGGCAATGACCGCCTGCTCGATCTCCGCGCCCGACAGCCCGTCCGAGGCCATGGCCAGGGTATGCAGGTCGAACTGGCCGGGGTCGCGGTTGCGCTTGGCGAGGTGAATGCGCCAGATTTCGGCGCGCTCGGCCGCATTGGGCAGGTCCACAAAGAAGATTTCGTCGAAGCGCCCTTTGCGCACCAGCTCCGGCGGGAGCTGGCCGACCAGGTTGGCGGTGGCGATGACAAAGACCGGCGCCTGTTTCTCCTGGAGCCAGGTGATGAAGCTGCCAAAGACGCGGGCGGCGGTGCCGGCGTCGCTGACGTTGCTGGAGCCGACGCCGGAGAAGCCCTTCTCGATCTCGTCTACCCAGAGCACGACCGGCGCAATGCTCTCGGCGACGCGAATGGCGGTGCGCAAGTTTTCTTCGCTGGAGCCGACCAGCGACGAGAAGAGTCGCCCCACATCCAGCCGCAAGAGCGGCAGCCGCCAGGAGTTTGCCACCGACTTTGCCACCAGTGATTTGCCGCAGCCCTGCACGCCGACCAGGAGGATACCCTTCGGCTCCGGCAGCCCAAAGGCGCGGGCCTCGTCGCTGAAGGCGCGCACCCGTTTGCGTAGCCACTCCTTGAGGGTGTGCAAGCCGCCCACGTTGGCGAGGCGCTCATCGCTGCTGTAGAACTCCAGCAGGCCGCTCTTGCGGATGATCTGTTGCTTCTCGGCGGTGACGGCCTCAATGGCGTCTCCATCTAGTTTACCGCCGGCCAGGACGATTGCCTTGGCGATGGCATTGGCGGCTTCGCTG
>DATLZJ010000035.1:0-6552 GCA_035574055.1 Caldilineaceae bacterium | reverse complement strand
TGGTCTACTCGATGACGCTTGTGCCGCCGCGCTGGCGCTCCACTCTGAACGGCGCCGGTGAGACGGCCGGCGGGTTGAGCTTTGCGCTGATGGCGCTGGTCGGCGGCTATCTGATCGAGGCCCAGGGCTTTACCGCGCTCTTTCTCCTGAGCGCCGCGCTGACCACGGTAGGAACGGTTTTGTTTTATCTCTGGTTTGTTGCGCCGCGAGCAAAACGCCAGCCCGCTCCCGCCAGCTGAAGCCGGATTCGGCTGCCGGTGTAATGAGACGATTATCCTAAGCCGAATTCTCGCGCTAGCTCCTCAACGTGCTCCAGCCGGTGGGCGGCGCGGAGCACGTTGAGCGGGCTGCCTGCCGCCCGGTTCTGGGCCAACTGCACATCGGTCAGCGCGGCGACCTTTTGGTCTACTCGCTCGGCCTGCTGTACGGCAAACTGGGCGGCCTGGCGCGGCGGGATGAGCTGAAACAAGGGGCGCATTGCATCATTGATCCAATCCACGTTCACGGGTTCATAATCCTTCGGCTGCGGTCCTGGGCCGCCGTTGTCCCACTTCTCCGCCAGGTAGAGCGCGCGCCCATCCCAAAAGGCCACATGCGCAAGGACCTCCGCTGCGGTTAGCCCGTTGCTAAGGGGCTGGACCAACTGCTCATCGCTCAATCGCTCCACCAAGCCGCGCAGGCGCGCCAGCGCTGCCCGGTTGCGCTCAATGTACGAACGATCCTCAGCCATTGCTATCTCCCGCTGTGGGTGTTACGTGACAATTATGTGACAATATTGTCGCCGATCTCGTCCAGGCGGACGGGCCGGTTCTCCGCCACCGATTTGCGCGCCGCCAGCCCCATGACCACCGGCACGCGGCCATCTTTCCCGCCCACCGGCACGGGCTTGTCGAGGCGCACGGCCTCGACAAAGGCGACCATCTCGGCGACATAGGCTTCGGTATAGCGTTCCATGAAGAAGTTGAGAGGCAGGTCGCGCCGGACTTCGGTAGCGCTGCTGATGATGGCGGTATTGGGATAGTTGTTGCCGGTGGCAATGCTCCCCCGGCTGCCGAGCACCTCCACCCGCTGGTCATAGCCGTAGACGGCCCGGCGGCTGTTGTCAATCGTCCCGAAGGCGCCGTTCTCAAACTTGAGCGTGATCAGGGCCGTGTCCAGGTCCCCCGCCTCGCCGATCTGCGGGTCCACCAAGACGCCGCCCACGGCATAGACCTCCACCGCCTCACACCCCATGAGGAAGCGCGCCATGTCGAAGTCGTGGATGGTCATGTCCAGAAAGATGCCGCCGGAGACCTTGATATACTCAATCGGCGGCGGGGCCGGGTCACGGCTGATGATGTGCAACAGATGGGGCTGGCCGATCTCCCCCTGGACAATCGCCTGGCGGACGCGCGCATAGTTGGCGTCGAAGCGGCGGTTGAAGCCGATCTGGAGCTTGACGCCCGCCTGCTCCACCGCGGCCAGCGCCCAATCAATCTTGGCGAGGGTGTGGTCAATCGGCTTCTCACAGAAGATGTGCTTGCCGGCCTGGGCGGCCTCGACGATGATGCGCGCATGGGTGTCGGTGGCGGAACAGATGAGCACGGCGTCAATTGCAGGGTCGGCCAGGATTGCCCGGTAATCGGTGGCGGCCACCGGCACATGGAACTGCTGCGCGACCTGTTGGGCGGCGGCCTCGCTGACATCGGCCACGGCGGCGAGCCGCGCCGTGGGGATGCGATAGGCCAGGTTGGCCGCATGGACGCGACCGATGCGCCCTGCGCCGATCAGGCCGAGGTTGAGCACAGCATGGCTCGTAGCGTTAGCCGCGCGGGCGGCGACAGTGGTAGGCATAGCCCGGCCCTTTCCTTGATGATGGCTATGGTCGTGTGTTGGCTTGCACCGTTGCGGGCGGCTAGAGGCCAATGCTCAAGAGATACTCCCGGTTGCGCTGCGCGCTCTGCTTGGGCGTCCCCATACCCGGCAGCACATCCTGCTCGACGGTGATAAAGCCGCGGTACTCATGGCGGCGCAACCAGGAGGCGACTGCGGCAAAGTCCACACAGCCCTTGCCCAGTTCGCAGAAGACGCCCTGGCGCACCGACTCAAAGTAGTCCCACTTGCCGGCCTGGGCGCGGCGCAGGACATTGGGGTCACAGTCCTTGAAGTGGACATACCAGATGCGCGCCCGGTACCGCTCCAGCGCGGCCATGAGGGTTTCGCAGCCGCCGGCGCCAAAGGCGTAGTGGCCGGTGTCAAAGACCAGCCCCACCAATTCAGGGTCGGTCATCTCCAGCAGGCGTCCGATCTCGTCCGGCGTCTCGACATATCCGCCACAGTGATGGTGAAAGACGGTGCGCAGGCCGGTCGTGTCGCGGATGGCGCGGGCGATGCGCTCGGCGCCGCCGGCAAAGGTCTGCCACTCTTGTTCGCTCAGGCCCATCTCTGGGGTGATGCGCCCGGCGTTCAGGGTGCGGACCGGGTCGGTGCAGTTGGCGTCGGCCAGGACCAGGAAGGGTTGCACCTCTTGGTCGAGCCGGGCGGCGGTCTCGGCCAGCAGCCTGGCCGTCTGGACGGCCATCTCCTGGCCGCGGGCGTGGGCCTCAGGGTATTTGAGCGCCACTCCGACAAATGCGCCGGTGAGAGCGAGCCGGCGGCGGCGGAACTCCTCGGCCAGCGACTCCGGCTCGGTGGGCATAAAGCCCCAATCGCCTAGTTCGGAGCCGGTGTAGCCGGTGGCGGCCAGCTCATCGAGCATCTGGTGATAGGTAAAGCGCTCGCCTTGGGTATCGCTAAATTCTAGTGTGCCCCACGAGCAGGGGGCGTTGCCGACGGAAATGGCTTGCATGAACGGGTATCCTGTTTGCTAGATGGCGGCCATTGGCCGCCAATACAGCCCAAAT
The DNA here is from genome assembly GCA_035574055.1 of Caldilineaceae bacterium. Taxonomy (GTDB): domain Bacteria; phylum Chloroflexota; class Anaerolineae; order Caldilineales; family Caldilineaceae; genus QEUY01. Next base: position 3,670 of record DATLZJ010000035.1, on the reverse strand, counting down.
TGTGGGTGCGGTATCCTTACCGCACGGCGTTGCTCACCACAGGACGTGCGCGCCACAAGTGGCGCCGATGCCGCGCCTACGATGCTACCGACTCATTATCAATCCGCAGGCTCACGACCGGCTCCCAACGACCGCTCTCCCAGGAACGGATCATGGCCTGCTGGACGTTGGCGAGCGCCAGGGCGTCGGCGAAGCTGGGGGCGCGCGGTTTGCCGTCTACAATGGATTGCAGAAATGCATAGGCCTCGATGGTCTTGAGGTCTTCATAGCCAATCCCGATGCCGTCGCCGGGATTAAAGCGGCCATGGAATGGGTAGGCCGGCCCGCCGAGCAGGCGCGTATAGCCATCGCGGGCGGGCGTGCCGTCGGGCAGGTATAGCTCCAGCTCATTCATGCGCTCGAAGTTCCACTTGAGCGCGCCCTGGTCGCCGTTGACCTCGAAGGACATCTCACACTTGGGGCCGAAGATAGCGCGGCAGGTCTCGAAGCTCCCCTGGACGCCGTTCTCGAACTCGACCAACGCCCCGACATAATCCTCGTTTTCGACTGGGCCGGTGGGGTCGCCGGGTTGGCCCAGCGAGAAGTGGGTGCCCTGGCCGGGGATGGGCAGCGGGCGCTCGCGGATGAAGGTATGGCGGTGGCTGACCACACGGGCGATGGGGCCGGCCAGCATGTGGGCCATATCCACCACATGGGACATGATGTCGCCCAGCACACCCAGGCCGGCCTGGCCGGCCTTGAAGCGCCAGGTCAGCAGGCCCAGCGGGTTGCTGCCATACATGGCAAAGAAGCGCCCCCGGTAGTGGGTCAGCCGTCCCAGCCGGCCTTCCTCGATCAACTGGCGGGCATACTGGACCATAGGCGCCCAGCGGTAGTTGAAGCCGACGAAGCTCATGACGCCGGCGCGGCGGGCCAGCCATTCGATCTCGGCGGTCTCTTCCGGTGTGCGCCCGACTGGCTTTTCACAGAAGATATGCTTGCCCGCGTCGGCTGCGGCGCGCACCATCTCGAGGTGGAGGAAATTAGGCGCAGCGATATTGACCACCTGCACATCGGGGTGCTCGATCACGGCGCGCCAGTCGGTCGTGGCCTCGCTGAAGCCGAGGGCGCGGCGAGCATGCTCGGCGCGCGCTGCCACATCGTCGGCGCAGATAATCAGGCGCGGCTCGATGCCGGCATCGGCAAAGCGGTCGGCGATCTGGCGATAGGCGCGGCTGTGGACCGTCCCCATCCAGCCCATGCCGATCACGCCAATGCCAATAGAATGGGTCATTTTTTATGTGCCCTGCGGTAGGATGACGCCGGGGGGAGGGGCGCGTGCCTCTCCTCACCCGGCAGGCTTAGAATTGCCGGCTCCACTCCTGGGGCCAGCGCTCGACGATCACCTTGGTCTGGGTGTAGAACTCGACGCCGTGATGGGCCTGGCCGTGGAGGTCGCCGAAGAAGCTTTCGTTCCAGCCGCTGAAGGGGAAGTAAGCCATGGGCGCGGCGACGCCGATGTTGATGCCGATGTTGCCCGCGTCGGCAGCATAGCGGAACTTGCGGGCGACGGCGCCGCTGTTGGTGAAGATGCAGGCCATATTGCCATAGGCGCGGTTGTTGACCAGGGCGATGGCCTCGTCCACATCCTGGGCGTGCATTAGGCTGAGCACCGGGCCGAAGATTTCGGTGCGGGCCAGCTCGCCGCTGGGGTTGACGCCGTCCAACACCGTGGGGAAGACCCAGAAGCCGTCGTCATAGCCGCTGACCGTGCGGTTGCGCCCGTCTACAAGGACCTTGGCGCCCTCCTGCGCGCCTTTGGCGATCAGCCCTTCAATGCGGGCCTTGCTCTCTCTGGAGATCACCGGCCCCATCTGGACGCCCTCGTCCAGGCCATAGCCGACTTTGCGGCTGGCCGCCAGGTCGGCGATATGCTCGGTGAAGGTGTTGTGCGCTTCGCCCACGGTGATGGCGACTGAGGCCGCCAAGCAGCGCTGGCCGGCGCAGCCAAAGGCCGAGTCGGCCATGATGCGCGAGGTCATCTCCATATCGGCGTCGGGCATGATCACCACCGGGTTCTTGGCGCCACCCTGGCATTGGGCGCGCTTGCCATTGGCTGCGGCGCGGCTGTAAATGTATTTGGCGACGGGCGTCGAGCCGACAAAGCTGATGGCGCGTATGCCCGGATGGTCGAGCAGCGCGTCCACCGTCTCCTTGCCGCCGTTGACGAGCTGCACCACGCCGGCAGGAAAGCCCGCCTGCTCTAGTAGCTCAAAGAGGCGCTGGCTGGTCATGGGCACCTTTTCGCTGGGCTTGAGGATAAAGCAGTTGCCGGTCGCCAGCGCATAGGGCAAGAACCAGAGGGGGATCATGCCGGGGAAGTTGAAGGGGGTGATGGCGGCGACGACGCCAAGGGGTTGGCGGATCATGTGCTCGTCAATGCCGCGGGCAATGTCCTCGTTGTTGTAGCCCTGCATGAGGATCGGCGCGCCGCAGGCGACCTCCACATTTTCAATGCCCCGGCGCAGCTCGCCGACGCTTTCACTGTAGGTCTTGCCGCACTCATTGGTGATGGTGCGGGCCAGCTCGTCCAGGTGTTCCTCCAGCAGATTCTTGAGCTTGAAGAGGTGCTGGATGCGGTCGCCGACCGGGGTGGCGCGCCAGTCGGGAAAGGCCTTAGCCGCGGCCTGGACGGCGCTGTCCACCTCTGCGCCCGGCGACAGGGGCACGGCGGCCATGACCTGGGCGGTCGCCGGGTTGGTCACATCGAGATAAGCAGCGGCGCTGGAGCGTTGCCACTGGCCGCCGATATAGTTGAGCAGTGTACCGTTTTGATTCATAAGTGATGCTCCATCCAAACATTTGGCTCTACATAGATGCACTCGTCGGCCTGCCGGTTCACATGCAGGGGGGCGAGCAGACCCGGCCCGACATAGTCGCCGCTGGCGGGCAGGGGCAGGTCTAGCCAGCGTTCCCATTCGGCCACGCTCCCGGCCAGCAGCATGGAGCGCTCGCAGGGTTTGACCACCCGCGCCCCCAGGCGGGCATGGACCCGCATCCACGGGTCTAGGGGCAGGCCTTCCGCTGTGGTCCAGCGGATAAACTCGGCCATCGGCGTGATGGGGTAGCGCGGCTTCCAGACTGGACGGACGGGCGCGATCAGGCGGCTGAAGCCGGCGGCGCGGGCCAGGTCGCGCATGGCGGTGACGGCCAGCCGGCTGATGTTCTGCCCTTGGCGCGCCGGCTCGACCGTGATGCCCAGGGCGCAGGCGACGGTGGGCGCTTTGCCGGCCTCGTGGTCGAGCTTCGCCTGAAACATGGCCCAAGTCCAGCCGGTATCCGGTAGCTCCTCGGCATCGCCATTCCAGGCGAGCGCCAGGAAGTTACCGGCGGCGACCAGCTCATCGTCCTCCGGGTCGAGCAGGGCATACTGGAACTGGGGCCAGCGGCGGTAGACGCCGGGCCAGTCGGTCGGCATGGTATCGCTCTTGGGGGCGTGGGATTCGGTAACGAAGGCCGGCCAGACTCGTTGGACCAGCGCCTCCATCCGGTCGCGCAGCTCAGGCCGGCGCTCGACGGTCTCCAGCCGCAACCCAGCGAGCGTGACAGCCGCCAATGAAGAGTCTCCAGTCGCCATCCAGTGCCCCTAGGCTTAGAGGAAATAGCGCTCTTTGGCGCGCATCTCGGCCCA
>DATLZJ010000034.1:0-7025 GCA_035574055.1 Caldilineaceae bacterium | reverse complement strand
CCCGCGCAGGGCTGCCAGCTCCACGCCGGCCTCGGCGGCCAACCGCCGCGCTTTGGGCGAGGCGAGGACGCGCGCGCCGTTCCGGCCTGCGCCGGTCTGCGCCGTTGCCGCTTGCTGCGCCGCCAGATAGGCAAGCACATCCTCCTTCTGGATGCGCCCACCCGCCGGTTTGATGGCGCGCAGGTCTACCCCATGCTCGGCGGCCATGCGCGCCGCCAGCGGGCTGACCGACGGCTCTTCCCGCCGCGGCCGCCCCTCCTCCCCCGCCGTTGGTGGTGGAGCGCCCGGCGTGGGGGAAGCCGCGACAGCGGGCGTCGCCGGCCTAGCGGCGACTGTCTCCCCCGGCGCAGCAATGAGCGCGATCACCTGGCCCACCGGCACTTCATCGCCCGCCGCCGCCGTGACATTTCGCAAGATGCCCGAAGCCGGCGCTTCGATCTCTACGTCCGTTTTGTCGGTGGCGACCTCCATCAACGGCTCGCCCTGCCGGACCGTCTCCCCTTCGGCCTTGAACCAGCGCAGCAGCGTCCCCGTCTCCTGGTTCATGCCCAGCGCCGGCATATAGACTTCCTTCGCCATCCTACCCATTCTCCCAATATGAAGCCAGCAAGAGCGTAATAGAGAGGCACGAACCGCAATATCTGCCCTTGCTCTGGTCTTTGCGTCCTTTGCAACTTTGCGGTCAGCTCGCTAAATCCTGCCGCACAGGCTCTTGGCGATCTCAACCACCCGCTCTGGGGTGGGAACGGTCAGGTCTTCCAGCACCGGCGAGAAGGGCACCGGCACATCCATCGCGCCGAGCCGCTTGACCGGCGCATCCAGGTAGTAAAAGGCGCCGTCGGCGATGACCGAGGCCAACTCGGCAGTGACGCCATAGGACTCGTACCCTTCATCCACAACCAGCGCCCGGCTAGTCTTCTTGGCCGACTCGATCAGCGTCGCCTTATCCAATGGGACCGTCGTGCGCGGGTCCACCACCTCGGCGCTGATGCCCAGCTCGGCCAGCATCTCAGCCGCGCTCAATGCCACCTGCACCATGCTGCTGGTCGCAACAATGGTGATGTCCTCGCCGGTGCGTTTGATGTCCGCGACGCCCAGCGGGATCAGATACTCTTCGGCAGGCACCGGCCCCTTGCTCTGGTAGAGCATCTTGTCCTCGAAGATCGCCACCGGGTTGTCGTCGCGGATCGCGCTCTTCATCAATCCCTTGGCGTCGTAGGGGGTGGACGGGATCGCCACTTTGAGGCCGGGGATATGGCTGAACCAGGCATGGAGCGATTGGGAATGTTGCGCCGCGGAGCGCCGGGTCGCGCCCAGGGTGGTGCGCAAGACCATCGGCACCTTGAGCTTGCCGCCCGACATGTAATGGGTCTTGGCCGCCTGGTTGACCATCTGGTCCATGGTCAGCGTGATGAAGTCGCCGAACATGATATCTACAATCGGCCTCATGCCGGTGATGGCCGCGCCCACGCCCAGCCCGGCGATCCCCGCCTCGGAGATGGGCGAGTCAATGACCCGCTGCGGGCCGAATTCATCCACCATGCCCTTGAGCACTTTGAAGACCGTGCCGGCCTCGGCCACATCCTCGCCGATGATAAAGACGCGCGGGTCCCGGCGCATCTCTTCGGCAATGGCCTCGCGCACCGCCTCGGCGAAGGTCAGCTCTCGGCCATTGGGGTTGCGGACGGCAGGGCTGAACCGGACCTCACGCACAGCCCTCTGCTGCATGGTCTTCTGCATGGTCGCCTCACGCATAGACATGGGTATCTACCTCGCTGGGATCGGGATAGGGCGCACTGAGCGCGAACGTCACCGCCGCCTCGACCTGCTCACGAACGGTCCCCTCGATACGCTGTAGCATGGAAGCCTCTACCCCTTGCTCACTGCTCAACCATTCGCCCAGCACGGTCAAGGGATCGCGGTTGCCCTTCCACCACTCTTCTTCCTCCTTCGAGCGGTAGTAGCTGCGGTCAATGTCACCGACATGATGGCCGCGGAAGCGATAGGTATGGCAAAGCAGGAAGGCAGGCCCCTCGCCCCGCCTGGCCCGCGCCACCAGCCGGGCCATCACCGAATAGACCGCCCGCACATCCTGGCCGTCTACTTCTTCGGCGTGGACGCCAAAGGCTTGCGCGCGGCCCAGTAAAGTCCCCGCTGCGGTCTCGCTGTTGTGGGTATATTCGTTGTACTGGTTGTTCTCACAGACGTAGATGACCGGCAGCTTCCAGAGCTGCGCCATGTTCATGGATTCGTAGAGCAAGCCCTGGCCCAAGGCGCCATCGCCAAAGAAGCAGACGGCCACTTGGTCTGTGCCGCGCATCTTGATGGAGAGGGCCGCGCCGGTGGCGATGCCCGCGCTGCCGCCCACAATGGCATTGGCCCCCAGGTTGCCGGTGTCCTGGTCGGCGATATGCATAGATCCGCCCTTGCCTCGGCAGTAGCCTGCGGCTTTGCCCAACAGCTCGGCAAACATCCGGTCCAAGGCCGCGCCCTTGGCGAGACAATGGCCGTGCCCCCGGTGGGTGCTGGTAATGTAGTCGTCTTGGCGCAGCGCCTCGCAGACGCCGACCGCCACTGCCTCCTCGCCGATATAGAGATGGGTCAGGCCAGGCATGCGCGCGCTGGTGTACAGCTCATTGGCCGTCTCCTCAAAGGCGCGAATCTTCCACATCTGTTCATACATATGTAGCCACTGCTCGGTATCCAGCTCGGCGTACTCAACCGCCGGCGGCGTGGATTGGTAGCCGATGGTCCGTTCGCTCACCATGAATCCCTCCCGCGTTATAGCTTCACGACTTAGGCCGCCGTAAGAAAGGAACCGTATTATTGCACCACGGCCAGGGGCGGCTCACCCTGGCGCACCCGCTGGAGGTTGTGAAAGATAAAGACGCCGCGCCGTCCCCAGGTATCGCGCGTCACCCCGGCGATGTGAGGCGTCAACAGCACATTTTTCATCTGGAACAGCGGGTTATTGGGTGCGGGCGGCTCTTGGGCCAGCACATCCAGCGCCGCGCCGGCAATTTGCCCGCGGCGCAACGCGTCGATCAGCGCCGCCTCTTCCACCACCGGACCGCGGCAGGTGTTGACCAGCAGCGCCGACGGCTTCATGCGCGCCAGCTCCCGGTGGGAGATCAAGCCGCGCGTCTGGGCGTTGAGCGGCACATGGAGCGTCACAATGTCCGACATCTCCAGCAGCTCGTCCAGCGATACGCGCGCCACCCCTAACGATCGCTCTACCTCTTGGGGAGCCGGAACAGCATCGGTGTAGACCATGCCTGCGCCAAAGGCGCGCAGCAATAGGGCCACGCAGCGCCCGATATTGCCCAGGCCGACGATGCCGACCCGCTTCCCCCAGATGGTATGGGTGTGGATGCCGGAGTCAATGGCATTCCAGCGCCCGCTCCGTACATTGGCGTCCATCTCACCCATGCGTCGGTACCAGGCCAGGATCAGGGCCACGGTGTGCTCGGCCACGTCTATGGCGTTGGCGCCGCCGTTATTGGCGACGGGGATGCCCAACTCCCGGCAGAGCGCCAGGTCCAGTTGATCAAACCCTGCGCTGACCAGTTGGATCAGCTTGAGCCTGCGCGCGGCGCGCAGCACCCTCTCGCTGATCACGCCGGGGAATAGGATGAGAAAGTCGGCGTCTTGGACCAACGCCGCCTTCTCGTCGTCGGGCAGCGCGGTCGCCGCGGTCACCACCTCATAATCGGGCGGCGCGTGCTGGGTGAGCAGCGCGGCGGTTTCCGCGGCCAGATTGGTAAAAAAGACCACCTTGGGCATGGCTACCGTCCCCTCTCCCGCTCGGCCCAATAATCAATCACCAGCACCTTCTCCAGGTGCGGGCGGAGCTTGGCGCCAAAGGCTTGGTGGGCGGGATGGGGCAGGTAGATGGCGCGCCCGGCTTCATCGCGAAAGGTGACAAAGAAGCAGTGGGTAAAGCCGTCGGCCTTGCCCTCAATGCTTACGTTCGTGCCCCATTCGAAATCGAGGATTGCGTCAATCTGCTCCGGCAGCGCGGCAAAGGCCGCCTCGATCTCGCGCACCTGCTCTGCCGTGGCGCTCGGCTTGAAGGCGAAGAGCACAACATGGCGCAGCACTCGCTGGCGGCGCTGCTCTTGCCCTGCCTGCTCCTCATGGTTGGCAGCCATTCAAGGTCCTTTCCCTTTGGTCCCGATGGTAATCATACAGTATCAATGCGTATGCCGTAGGTGCGGCAGGATGCCGCACGTGCCTGCATGGCGCGCCTGTGCGGTAGGGATACCGCACCTACAGTTTGTGGTGCCGCTTGTTTCTTCAAGTCCTAATTACCGGTGGGTTAGGCGTCATACCGCTCGACAAAGCGGCAGAAGCGCTCCATGGCCGGCTCCAGCACCGCCCGCTCCGATGCAAAACAGATGCGCACGCTGCCTTCACCGCCTGCGCCAAAGGCGCTGCCGGGCGCTACCGCGACCTTTTCCTCTTGGAGCAGCGCCAGCGCAAAGCCAAAGGAATCCTCCAGCCCATGGATGCGCGGGTAGAGATAAAAGGCGCCCTGGGGCTTGGGGAGTGAGATGCCGCGCACGCTGCGCAGGGCGCCGGCGCAGAAGGCCATGTTCTCGTGGAGCTGCTCCACCAGGCCAGCAATCGCGTCTTCGCCCTGGCGGAGCGCCGCCTCTCCTGCCCGCTGGATCATGGAGGGGGCATGGGAGACGATGAACTCGTTGAGCTGGGTCGCCTTGCGCACCAGGTCGCGGCGGCTCACCACCCACCCCAGCCGCCAACCGGTCATGCAATAACTCTTAGAGAAAGACTGGACGACGATCACCGCATCCTCACGGCTGCACAGGCGCAAAATGGACGGTGCCACCGGCCCCTCATAATAGAGCCGCTCGTAGACTTCATCGGCCAGCAGCCAAAGGCCATGGCGACGGGCAAAGGCCAGCAGCGCCTGCTGCTCTGCCACCGTAGCGACCCAGCCTAGCGGATTGGAGGGCGAGGTGTAGAGCAGCAGCCTGGTGCGCGGCGTCACCGCTGCTTCCATCGCCGCCAGATCGGGGGTGAAACGCTCGCCGTCATAGGCATAGGGGATCTCGACCGGCGTCGCGCCGTAGAGCTTGACGATCTCGCTGCCGTTGGGCCAGTTGGGGGTCAGCACAATTGCCTCATCGCCGGGGTTGAGGGTGCAACGGATGGCGACGTTGAGCGCCTGCACGCCCGATGCCGTGACCAGGATCTCGCCTGCCGGGTCCAGCGCCACCCCATGCAGCGCGGCAACCTTCTCGGCCAGCGCGGCGCGCAGGCTGGGCAGCCCGCCGTTCTCGGTGTAATAGGTGTATCCGTCTGCTACGGCTTGAGCCAGCGCGTCCTTAATGAACTGGGGCGTCGGTAGGTTGGACTCGCCAAACTGGAGCTTGAGCACACCCTCCATCCCAAAGGCCACATCGGCCAGCTCACGGATACGCGAGGGGGTGATGGCGTCCAGGCTGGAGGCTACGGGAATAGTAGGCGCCGGTTTTGTCAGCATATATTATTGATTGCACCTTCGCAATTGCATCGAGTATGTGCCGCAAATAAACTGTGTCATTGCGCATCATAGTAGATCGATATCGCTAGGTAAGGCCACTGTCATAGGAGCCATCGCCGTTCATTCCTGAAGTCCAGCTATAGAACCCTATCGCGCAAACCAGTTCACCAGCGCCATTGGCTCTAAGCAGCAAGATATGGTGTAATCGGTCATGGGCAGAGGGAGAAGACCTGTCGGCTCGCGATTTTGTTGGATCACAACTCTAGCACTAGTTGCACCGTTAGCCAAGCGAGCGCCGGTCAAGACATACAGATCGAGCGCGCTGCGCCAGCGCTATCGGGCGCAGCAAGCGAAACCACCCCCTGGAGGCGACCATGGCCGGGAAATATTACGAAGAGCTAGAGGTCGGCGCCACGATTCGCCATACCGTCGGGCGCACACTGACCGAAATGGACAACGTGCTCTTCTGCGCGCTGACCATGAACACCCAACCCCTCCACCTCAACGAGGACTACTGCAACCGGGAAAGCCAATTTGGCCGGCGCATCGTCAACGGCATCTTTACCCTGGGTCTGGCCGTGGGCATCAGCATCCCCGATCTGACCGAAGGCACCATCGTCGCCAACCTCAGCTATGAAAACGTGCGCCACCCGCACCCGCTCTACCACGGCGACACTCTTTACGTCGAAAGCCAGGTCATCGAGAAGCGCCCCTCGGCCAGCAAGCCCGACCGGGGCATTGTCCGCTTCCGCCACATTGGCCGCAACCAGCATGGCGAGGTCGTCATCGAAGTCGAGCGCACGGCGCTTGTGCTGCGCCGGCCCCACCCCCCAACCTCTACCGCCGGAGATGCATCATGACTGTAGCGACCTTCCCCCGCCGTTCCTTTCTCTACGTTCCCGGCGACAGCGCCCGCAAGATCGAAAAAGCCGTCGCTTCTGAAGCCGATACCCTCATCCTCGACCTGGAGGATGGCGTCGCCCTCGCGCAGAAAGAGACCGCGCGCCTCACCGTCGGCGCGGCGCTCCGCCAACTGGATTTCGGCCCGCGCGAGCGGCTGGTGCGGCTCAACGCCATCGAGCCGGGGCTGGGCCGGTTAGACGCCGAGATCGCGGCCACGCTCCCTGGCCGGCCCGACGGCTATGTGATCCCCAAGGTCGAGGCCGCCGAGACGCTGGCCCTCGTCGGCGCGCGGCTGGCCGCGGCCGAGCAGGAGGCTGGGATCGAGCCAGGCGCTACCCGCCTCTTTGCCATGATCGAGACGGCGCGCGGCCTCCTCCATCTGCCGGCCATCGCCGCCGCCTCGCACCGGCTGGCGGGCCTGATCTTTGGCGCAGAGGACTTCACCGCCGACGTGGGCGCGCAGCGCACACCCGGCGGGCTGGAGCTGCTCTATGCCCGCAGCGCCATTGTCACCGCCGCAGCAGCCTACGGCCTTCATGCGGTTGATGCGGTCTATTTGGAGCTGGAAGACCTTGAAGGGCTGTCGGAGGAATGCGAGACCGTGCGCCGGCTGGGC
>DATLZJ010000033.1:0-3941 GCA_035574055.1 Caldilineaceae bacterium | reverse complement strand
GGTACACAGGCAAGGCGCCCCAATCCGCCGCCGGTACAATCAGCACTAGGAGCAGAAAGAACAGCAGGCTGCTGAACAGCGCGAGCGGCGTCCAGTGCTGCCCGCCCACGGCAGCGCCGGTTCCTCCAGTAGCATTTGCCGGCTGCGGATTCGTGCGCAGCCGGTAGGCCCCTGTGTGCTGGTTCAAAAGACCTCCAGGTCCCCCAACGTCAAATCCCATTGCAGGCGGGCCGGCAGCCCTTCGTCGCTAAGGCCGCGCGCCACTAGCGTGATGCTTCGTCCTGGGATGCGCCAAAACCCATTTGCCCGCACCATCCTATGCTCAAAGCTGGCAGGCGCAAAATGGCAGATGAGATAATCGCTGCGCACCTGCTTCGCCACAACCTCCATTAGCCGGCATCCAAGGCCCGCATCTGGCTCCGCCAGCGCCATCTCAACCAGCACCGCCTCCTGCAAACCGCCGCGCACGTTGGGCCGCAGCACCGCATAGCCCACCAACCTTTCCGCCGGTCGCTCCACGAGCGGGCAGACCAGATACTCGACCTGCGGATGAGCGCCATAGCGCCAGTCAAGATAGCTCGGCGTGCGCGCCGTCCGCACCCCGTGCCGGGGCCTCGCCGTTTCCCAACTTGCGGTGAGCCGGTCAATTTCATCTCCGAAACGACGGCGAAAGACGGTCCAGGCGACCGGCCCGCTCCCATTGCCAGCGCCGGCTGCCTCCGATGTGGGGGCTGCCTGCCCCAGCAGCCGCTGTCCCACCAGGCGCCGGGCGATGCGCAGCGGGCGCAGGGGCCGCAGATAGAGCGGCGCATGGAGCACAGGCTGCCAGCCCAGACTCAAATAGCCCGGCAGGCTCTTCTGGTTGGGTGTATTGAAGATCAGGTCGGTCCCTTCCTGGGCCAATTGCTCAACCGCCTGGGTGGTGAGCGTGCGAAAGATGCCCTGGCGCCGGTAGGCCGGATGGGTGACCGTATCCACCGCGCGCGCCGCGCACAACGTCTGGCCGGCGGAGTCCACAAAGCGCCAGCGCAGCAGCACGCGCAGAGCGACCACCTGGCGCGCTGCCGGGTCCCAGGCATGGAGACCAGATGAGCGGCCGAAGGGGTTCAGCACATGCTTCCACTGCCAGAACGCCTCCGTCTTGCGGACCGCGCCGCCATCGCCCAACCCCAAGCGGGCCAGCGCCAAATAGGCGGGCGTCATCGCCGGATCGTAGGGTTGAATCTCGTAGGGCATGGGGCTACCCAACCTTGACCGGCGCCAGGAGCTGGCAATAGACGCTCTCGATAGCTTCCACCCGGCGGCGGATGTGAAAGGCGCTTTCCACCCGCCGGGCCGCCGCTTGGCCCATCGCCTGGCGGAGCGAGGGGTCCTGCACCAGCCGCGCCACCTGGGCCGCCAACGCGGGCACATCGCCCGGCGGAGCCAGCAGCCCCTCGTCGCCGTCCGCGACCGCTTCCGGAATGCCGCCGACCGCCGTCGCAACCACCGGCTTGCCCAGCGCCATTGCCTCCAGCAGGGCCATGGGCAGCCCCTCATAGTCTGAGCTGATCACATAGATATCCATCAGGCCAAGGTAGCGACGCCCGTCGGCGCGGAAGCCGGTGAGATGCACGCGCTCGCCCAACCCCAGCGCCCGAACCTGCTCGCGCACGGCAGGCATCTCCGGCCCGTCGCCCACCAAGACAAAGACGGCGCTGGGGCAGCGTTGGGCGACGCTGGCCGCCATCTCCAGCCACCGGTCCAGCCGCTTCTGCCGCCGGAAGACTGCCACCGTACCGATCACCACCTGCGCCGGCGCGATGCCCAGCGCCGCGCGCAGGGCTTGACCGTCGCCCGCCTCTGCTCGCACCTGCTCCACCGGCGCCCCGTTCAGCAGCGTCTGCACCTGGGTGGAGCGGTCCAGCCCATTGCGCCGGATCGAGGCCGCCACCTCATCCGAGACGGCCAATACCCGTGCGTTCCAGCCATAGGTCAGCCGGTTGCCCAGGCGCATGAGGGGATGGTAACGCTCTTGCAGGTTATGCTCCGTGTAGACCACCGGCAGCCCCAGGCGGCGCCCGGCCAGCCTGGCGACCAGGCCCGCCGCGGGCAGATCGGCATGGATCAGGGCAAAGTCATAGCGACGCTGGAGCGCCAACAGCCGGCGGTAGACCTGGGGCAGGAGCATGGCCGCGGCCAGCGACCGGGCGGCGGTCACGCCGGATGGCGCCGGGTCGTCTGGGCGGCCATTGGACGGCGCTGCCCCCAGGCAATGCACCGGCGCTCCGGCTTGGGCAAAGGCTGGCGCGAGCAAACCCTTCCACGGCAACATGTACGCCACATGGTACTCGAAGGCTGTCCGGTCCCAGTAGGGCAGCGAGTCCACCAGCAGCCGCTCGGCCCCGCCGAGGCCAAGTCCCTTGATCAACAGCAGAATGCGGTACGGGGACGCTCGATGTACGCTGGGGGGCCGAGTTGTAGACATCCGAACGTGTGACGCTTCTATCGCCATGGCTAATTACGAGTTGCCATCAGATCCACAAAATGGGGCGACCTCTTGGCTATCATTGACAGCGCTGCCTGGATTTCCTGTGCATTCCTAAGCGGCGTCTCGTTATGCCCAAGGATCGAGAGCCTAAACCCCTTCTCCAAAAGCGCCTCAGGCAATCGCTCTGGCGGATACCCGGCGGCCTGCTGCGTCCGAGGATTCCATTCCACAACCAGGCACAGCGAAGGGGATGTCGCAAGGAGTCGCTCCATGCCGGCCAGCGCCTCAAGCTCTGCGCCCTCGACATCAATCTTGGCCATGTCGAGCGGGCCTTCGATCAGATTATCGAGTCGAGCCGCCTTGATCCGGATCGAGCGAGAAGGTTGTGACACGTTCTTAGTGTCGAACATACTGTTCGTGCCACCATAACGGCCATTGATGAAAAACTCCCGCTCCTCGTCCTTCGCTCCTGCCGCAACCGGGAGAACAACAACGTTCTGGAGACCATTCATCCGCACATTCTCTCGCAGCACGTCGAGCGTATCAGGGGTAGGCTCAACGGCATAGACTTTGCCGGCGGGTCCAACCAGCGAGGCCGCCAGTAGAGCGTACCAACCAATATTCGCGCCTACATCCACCACCTGCATTCCCGGCGCAAGACGCTGTCGCATGAACTCAGCAATGGCACCATCCGCAGTCATCTGCAACCGCCTTGTGGGCGAGCCTGGGATGCGCAAGCGAAGCTGGCCAACCTGCATAAACTCGTGCTTATACTGGGATGGCAGTGCGGCAAAAAACCATCGGAGCCATGTCCTCTTTGTTGCAGGTGGGATATGTTTCAGCAGAGGGAACTCTGCATCATCCAGGCGCTGTAGCAGACGCCATAGCGCCATCACCGGTGAACGTTGGCTCATCTTTGCTCCGCCTTTACAGCGCCATCAGGCTTTCATAGAAGGAGAGGTACTGGCCGGCCACCCGCTCGATGGTGAAGTGCGCCGCCACCCAGCGCCGGGCCGCCTCTCCCATCTGGCGGCGCCGCTCGCCATCGGCCAGCAGACCGGCCGCGGCCTGCGCCAGCGCGCCCTCATCGGCTGGGTCCACCAGGATGCCCGTCTCGCCATTGCGCACGCACTCGGCCACGCCGCCCACCCGGGTGGCGACCACCGGAGTCGCCGTGTAACCGGCCTCCAGCAGCACGCCCGGCATCCCCTCGGTATCGCTGGTCAGCGCCAGCAGATCGGCCGCGCACAGAAAGTCGCCGATATTCGCTTGTGTGCCCCAGAACTGCACCCGATCCTGCACCTGTAGCTCGGCGGCCAACCGCTGTAGCGGCTCCAGCAGCGGCCCGTCGCCCACAATCCAGACGTACAGCTGTGGATGGCCGGCGCGCAGCACCGCCGCCAGGCGCAGCAGACGGTCCAGCCGCTTCTCTGGGCTAAGGCTGCCGACGGCGAGCAGCACAGGGGCGTCG
>DATLZJ010000032.1:0-3791 GCA_035574055.1 Caldilineaceae bacterium | reverse complement strand
TACACATCCTGTTCTTCCAGCTCGGCGTCATTGTAGCCCAGCACCAGATGGTAGGTGTTGTGGAACTGGGTGACCAGGGCCGGGTTGCCGTCGCTCTCGGCCTCGTCGAAGGCGTCCAGATTGAAGTAGCGCAGTCCCTTCTGCACGGCAGGCAGCAGCAGCCCCGGCCCGTTCAGCTCATCGTAGAAGATGTCGGTGGGGGCGTCCACTGCGCCGGCGCCGAACGCCAGCTTGAACTTGCCGTCGCCATAGCTCACCATACCGCCTGCCTCCGGGGTGATGCGACCGGTGGCCTCCGGGATATTGAGCGTGGCGCTGGCCCCATCGGGATGCAGGATGGATAGCGCCAGCGGCTGATCCCCTGCCAGGTCATGGATGAAGTCGAGCTGGGCCTTGCCGTCCACCACCTGGGCGCGGGCGACCGGGTTGCCGTCTTGCAGCGCCGTGATCAGCGCGCCGTTCACTGGGTAGCGAACCTGCCAGAAGGGCGGCTCGATGGTCAGCACCTCGTAGACATACCAGGGGATGTTGATCTTGTACGGGAAACTCGTGTACAGCTTCAGGGTCGGGTCGCCAAGGACGTGGTAGAGCACCACGTTGGTATTGGCGTCGGCGTTGCCCACGCTGCCGGCAGTCTGCGCCACCCCCACCTGGCTCACCATGTAGGCTTTGCCATAGTTGAGGATGTCGCCCAGCCGGCGGATGGGGGTCGCGCCGCCATAGCTAGGCAGCACCGACGGCCAGGTGGCGTCGAAGAGGCCACGGGTCAGCGCGCTGTTGGCCCAAGTCGGGCTGACGCGCGTGTCGCCGATGATGCCGACCGCGCCCCCCTCCATGCGCAGCATCTGCTCGGCCCAAGAGACATAGCCGGCGTTGTTGGAGTAGGGCCATGCCTGGGCTGCGGGGTTCAGGGTCTCGTTGTCGAAGAGGCCGCTGGCGCAGTTGATGCTGTAGACCACCGGCGTCAGGTTGCCGTTGCTCAGGCTGCCCAGGTTGCCGGTCGTGAAACTGGGGTCGCCCCAGCCATTGGTCCAGCCGTGGTCCCGATGGAGGACCAGGAAGCGCCCCTCATTGATGGCGTTCACAATGTCGCTGGTATCGCCGTCCCACGGATAGCCGCTGCTGGCTCGCAGGTCCACCGGCAGCAGCGTGCCGTTGTAGTAACGGTTGGGCGTATCGTCGCGCACGGCGGTGTTGTAGTAGCTGGACTTGGTCGGGTCATCATGATAGGCGGTGCTGGTGTTGTAGATGCGCTCGACGCTATAGCCCTGGCTTTGCAGCTTGCCGCGCACCAGCTCCGAGGTTTCGATGAAGCTGCGTGAGGCGGTGCCATCCTGGGCCACATCGGGCCGGCAGCACTGGAAGTAGGAGGCGAAGCTCAGGTTGTTGTAGAAGGCCGGCGCAAACGGCGGGTTGTCCTCATACTGGATGATCTTGTCAATCACCCGTTGGGCGTCGGCCAGCGTATCCACCGGGATGCGACCGTAGGCCAGGTCCGGCATGATGTCGGCGTTGTTCATCAAGCTGTAGTCCAGGTCGGAGCCGGCGCTGTCGCCGTAATGGGTCGTGCGGTAGAAGGTGGGGATCTTCTCGGCGTCGCCCAGCAGCAGCACGTAGGAGGGGCGCACCAGACAGGTGTCGTAGCGGCTGCGGATGAAATCGCGGATCTGCTCCTTGGTGCTGCCGATCTGGCCGGGGCCGTTGCCCGTCTCGAAGACAGCGGTGGAGAGGCCGATGCTCACCTTCCAGTTGCGCAGGGCGTCGGCGGCGGGCCGGAAATCGGGGTGGGTGATGATCAGGAACTCATGGCCCCAACAGACCCACACGATGCTGCCGGGGATCAGATATTGCTGGATCGCGGCGTGGTTGAGCGCCTGGCTGTAGATGCCGTCAAAGCTCTGCTCGAAGGGGTTCTTGACTCGCTCTTCGGGCAGGAAACCCTCTGCGCCTCCCTCAAAGACCAGCTCAAAGTTGACTGCCTTGAAGAGCATGAGCGTCTTCTTGGCCGGGATGTACTGGCCGCCGGCGATGTTGATCTGGACCAGGTCCAGGTCGCGCAGGCTGCCCATCGGCTGCACGTCCACGATCTCGGCAGGATAGGGTTGCTCGCCGGCATAGGCATCCTGGTTCTTGGTGAAGGGCGGGTCCTCGAAGAGATTGGCCGGCGGCTCGTCCACTTCCTGGCGCATGGGCAGATCAGCGGCGCTGGGTTGGCTGGGCCAAAGCTCAATGCCGGTGAAGACATCGCCTTGCTCGACCTGGAGCTTGGCGATGCGTACCTGGGCACCGCGCGGCACCCCCAGCATGTGCCGGCTGATGGGCACATCGGGCAGGCCAGGCTCTGTGCCATAGGGGTCTATGCCGGGCAGCAGGAAATGGGTATAGCTGATCTGGTCTGGTCCCAGAATGGGGACAAGCTGGGCGGAAGGCAGCTCGACGCCAGCGCTGAAGACCTTGTTGGTGGACTCGCGAATGTTGATGCGGGTGTCATCGCGCAGGCGCGGCGCCCAGGCGTCCAGCGTCACCGCCGGCCCGGTCGTAGTGGTCAACGTCGCATTCACATCGTGGTGGGGCATGGTCGAGGCCAGCCCGATAAAATAGGAGGTGTCGCCGCCCCCGGATTGGCTGCCTGGGCAGATAGGGGGATCGTCAAACTTGAGGGTCAGGGTCGTGCCGGTCAAGTCGGCCGAGGTGGGCTTGACATTGCCCAGGCCCCCCTTGGTAACCACAAAGACATGGTCCGGCTTGCCGTCGCCGTTGTAGTCCAGCGGCGCAATCGGCCCAAACTCGATGCGCATGCTCGTGATACAGCTTCGGGCAGTCACGGCCACGGCATGGGTCAGGTCAATGCGGTAGAGATAGGCATATAGCCCTGCGCCGGCTGTGCCCGGCTCGCCCTGGGGCCAGAGGCGAGACTGGAGAAAGGCATCGCCGCCGGAAGCCGGCGGCGTGAAATGGTCAGCCTTATCGCTGACCGTGATCGTACAGTCGAGGTCGAAGATACAGTTGATGCTGGGCGCGTCGACTTCGACCATCGAGAGCAGGGCATCGGGGGCTGCCTGCACCGGCGGCGCGGCTACGAACAGGGAAGACAACAACACGACGACAGCCGCCGCGAAGGTCATCACGGGGCGTAGACGACGATAGAGGATGGGTATACGTGACATGGATCGCCTCCCTCTTGCGAATGGTTCGGGTCGAATAGGCAACGTCAAGCGGGCTCGGTTGAACAGACATGGTCACGGGCAAGGCCCACTCTGTCCGTCCACGAGAACGGGCCGCTTCCGTCTCGTCGAGCAAGAGGGTAGCCGATCTGTAGGGGAGACGCTGTGGGGTGGTGGATAGGCAGGGTGTGAAGTCGCGCACAGCCGCCGGCGACATGCGGACCTGCTCCGGAAGACTTAGCTTAACGTGGTGGGAGCAAGGGTCATATCATGCGGCAGATGTGCGGACAGAGTAAGATGGGGTCTCTACGTACAAGTAAGGCGATATAAGAGGAGCTACATGCGTAGCTGGCAGGTTGCCCGGAAAAGCCACATCCGCTGTTTGAGCCGAATGCTGGATTGAGCAAACACTCCGGGCTGGCAATGAGCATCTATTGAGCGGAGGGTGGCGGTAGGGTGATGCCGAGTTGCTGCATCATTGAGCCGGTGTCGCGGAAGCCCCACATCTCGACCAGTTTGCCATTGGTCAGGCGGAAAATCTGGACGGCCGGGATCGTGTACTGTCTGCCCGTGGGCGCAATGCCCCGAAGGCTACCCACCATAGTGCCGGACTCGGTGAGCCGCAAG
>DATLZJ010000031.1:0-8686 GCA_035574055.1 Caldilineaceae bacterium | reverse complement strand
CGGCCAGCAGCCGGCGGAAGAGCGCCAGCGCGGAAAGATCGGTCTTCATCATCGGCTTCCTTTCCAAAGTTGGTTAGCACATCCGCTCAATCCGAGAGAGGCAGGTTCACCTCGCCCAAGGGGACCAGATCATGGGCCAAGGCTTCGCCTGCCGCGCCGCGTGCGGCCAGCCGCCGTCCCCCGATCGGCTCGTACAGCCCAGCCACCAGTGTGTAAGCGCCCGCGGCCAAGCCCTCCGGCAAGGTCAGCAGGTGGCGGTCCACCACGACCTCATCAGGCACCCAGCGGTTGGTGGCGTAGCCTTGGGCCGGCACGCTGTCGGATTGGGCGACGATGGTCCCCGCGCCATCGAGCAGATGGAGGAACGCCTTGTAGTTGCCTTCGACGCGTGCGTCTTCCTGCCAGACCAGGGTAACGGCCAGCGCCTCGCCCTGGTCCGTCTGCTCCTGGGCCAGCTCGGCCAGCCCCAGCAGCCGGATCTGCCCTCCCTGGTCATCGGCCAGCAGCGCGTCCACCGACCGCACAAGCGGCGGCGGCTCAAAGAGGCGAGTCGAAGGGCCGACGGCCAGCGCGCCTAGCTCGACTCGCTGCTCGCCTGAGAGCATCCAGCGCAGCGCCAAGCGGTGCTGGCCGGGCGTCAGGCTGTCCGGCAGCGCGGCGCGGATGCGGCTGCAATAGGCGTGGTCGCCAGGCCAGCGCGCGCCCGGCGCGATGGGGCCTTCCCACAGCACAGATTCACGGTCGTTGCCGGTGAGCTCCAGCGCCACCACCATCTCCGCAGGCGAGGGCGCGCCGTCAGGATGGACGCTGTGCCAGAAGAGGTCAACGGTGATAGGCGAGCCGGGTTGGAACTGGACGCCGTCCGGCTCTCCGCCCTCGGATTGGGGGCCGGCGGCATGGAGGCTGTAGCCCAGCAGCGCCAGGGTTGGCGAGATCGGTGTGTCGGTGCGGATGCGCGGCTCCAAGTAGGGCCGCGGATAGGTGAGGCGGGGCAAGAGCAACTCCCCGGCCAGCGCCGTATGGCCGGCGGCGTCGGCGCGTGGATAGGGCCTGGCGCCGGCAGCGAGGTCGTACCAGCCCACCTGGACGCGCACCTGCTCGCCGCCGGCGCAGAGGTCAAGGAGGGCCGGGTAGGAGCGGTCAATCACTCGTTCGCCGGGCGTCCAAACGGTGGTAGGGTAGCTGCCGTTGCCCGGCAGCTTGTCAATTTGCCCGACGCGGCGACCATCCCGGTCAATCAAATGGATGAAGGTGGTCAAGCTGGCCGGCGCCGGCGCGACGGCTTCCCAGAACAGGCTGACCTGCTTGTCAGGCGTGGCGGCCTGCATGCCCTGGAGCGAAGGCGCATCCACAAAGGCAGCGGTGCGGGTGATGGTGGGGGTGTAGCCGGGGGGCCAGCCCTCTGCCTGCTCAGGGGTGAGCCGAACGACGAAGAGAAGGGGCCGTTCGAAGCGGTCATCCACCTGCTCGACCTCCACTTCGGGCCAGAGGGCAGCAAGCTGGTGGGCGCGTTCCTCTTGCTCGGCGGGAAAGGCGTAGACCGCGCCCTGGCCCGGCGGCGGCAGCGCCAGCGTGTCCCCGGTATCCAGCGACTTGATGCCAAGCTCGCCGCGCAGAAAGTAGACGGTGGCGTGCTTGTCGCCCCAAAGCTGGGAAAGGTAGACCTGATTGGCGCCGGTAAATTGGGCCAGGTAGGCGAGCGCGTCCAGTTTGTCCGCATCGTAGGCGGTGTAGACTTCGGGCCGGGCGGCAAAGCGGCCAAAGTAGTCGTAGAGCGTCTGGCCCGTGCTGTACACGACCACGAGCGCAGCCAGGGCAGGTCCCACCCAGGCGGCAGGACGGCGCAGATGGGCCAGCCAATCCAGCCCTAACCCTGCGGCGGTGAAGAGCGCCGGCAAGGCCGGGAGCATCCGCGAGTAATTGGGGGCCGCTTCGCTCAGGATCGAGGGAAAGAGCATGATCAGCGCCCAGAGCGCCAGCAGCGCCAGGGCGTCCCGGTCGGGGTCGAGCCGGCGCAAAACGCGCACCACCCAGAGCGCCAGCCCGACGTAGTAGACCGCGGACATCGCCAGATCGAAGACGGGCCGCCCCGCCAGGTTGTGGGTCCATTCCCGGTCGCCGGCGACGCTGAACATGCCGGCGATATGGAGGAAGTTGTCCAGCAGCGTGCGCCACGGCGAATCGCCGCTGACCCGCTCGGCAAAGACCGAGACCTCGGAGGCATGGCCGAAGAAGAACTCCGGGTGGCGATAGAACTCCAGCCCTAGCGGCAGAAAGACCAGAAAGGCGACTGCGCCGGTGATGAACAGCCCGCCCAAGGGCGAATCCCAGGCCCAGCGGCGGCGCGCCGGGTATTGCCAGAGCAGCCAGCCGGTGAAGGCGATGAGGACAAAGGGGGCCAGCCGCCCGGTCGGGTGCGTCCAGACACTCAGCCCGGTCAGCAGGCCGCCGGCGGCATAGGCGAGCAGGCGGGTGCGGCGGGTCGCACCGTGGGCGCCGAGCCAGGCCAGGCCGAACGCGCCGCTGAAGACGAGGGGCATGGAGATGACGCGGATGCCATAGCGGCTGAAGTGGAGGTGCCAGAGGCTGATCGCCAGCGCCAGCGCGGTGAACCCGGCGATGGCGCGGCTGTGGCGGTTGAGTAGCCCGCGCAGCAAAAGATAGGTCAGCGGCACGGCCAGGACGCCCAGGATGGCCGACGCCAAGCGCAGGGTATAGACGTTAAGGCCAAAGAGCGCGGCCAGACCAGCCTGGAAGTAGGTGTAGAGGACCTCGCGCCCGGCGTTGGCCGGCAGAAAGAGAGGGCGGTTGCCCTCCAGCACAAGGCGGGCATCAATGGCGTTGAACGCCTCGTCAAACTGGAAACCGGGCGGCAGCAGCCCCAACCGGTAGAATCGCAGCGCTGCGGCCAATGCCGTCAGCGCCAGGAGAATCAGCCAATCTTTTGGCGACCAGGGATCCCGAAACAACGCCATGCCAACGATCCGGCGATCTGCGGAAGTGAAGGTTGGAAAACACGCATATTGCCTTGCGCGCCGGCTAGGGCGCAGACAGCAGGTGCATTGTATCATCAACGACGCGAAGGGCCAGCACAGAGGGGGGCATGACTGCTGACTGTTAAACATCAGCGCGCCGCCTACTTGGGCGGGGTTCTGCCTCTGCGAACTAGCGGTCAACCGCCAATGGTCAGCAGTCGTGCGCCTAGCGGTATGGAGTGGGCGAGGGCGCCGGGGATTGGGCTTCATCCCGCGCCTGAGTTGGCAGCGGCGTTTTGGCGGCCCTTCGCATTGCCCGTCTCGCCGCCAGCCGGTCCAGGCCGCCAACAACCACGCTGTAGGCGAGGGGCACGACCAGCAAAGTAAGAAAAGTGCTGGTCGTCATGCCGCCCATGATGGCAATAGCCATCGAAGAGCGAAACTCGCCGCCGGAGCCAAGACCGAGCGCGACCGGGATCATTGCCAGGATCAGCGAGAGCGCGGTCATCAGGATCGGGCGCAGACGCACCGGCCCGGCGCGGCGCATGGCTAGATCGGCGCTTGCGCCCTTTGCGCGTGCGCGGTTGGCAAAGTCCACCAGCAGGATTGAGTTCTTGGTCACCAGCCCCATCAGCATGATAAAACCGATGAAGGCGGTCAGGTCCAACGGGCGACCGGTGAGCGACAGGGCGAGGATGGCGCCGATCACAGCGAGCGGCATCGCCAGCATGATCAGCAGCGGCTGCAGGAAGCTGGCAAACTGGCTGGCAAGCACCATATAGATAAAGACGACCGCCAGGGCGAGCGCCAGCCCCAAGTTGCTAAAGGCATCGGCTTGGGCCTCGGCGTCGCCGCCGAGGCGGGCGCTCATGCCGGCGGGCAGGCGCAGGCCGGCGAGCAGCGCCTCCACATCGGCAGTGGCCTCCGGCTCCGGACGCCCGCTGACGTTGGCGCCGATGGAGATGGTCGGCTGGCGGTCCACATGGACGATCTCATTCGGGCCGGCCGCCAGGCGCGCACGGGCGACCGAGCGCAGCGGGACGAGCTGGCCGGAAGGCGCAAGCAGGCCGATGTTGAGGATCTCCTCGACGCTTGAGCGGTTCTCTTCCTGAAGTTGGACCCGGATGTTGGCTTCTTGGCCCTCGCCACGGTAGATGGAGGCGACCTCGCCGTTGACCAATGTGCGCACGGTTGCGCCGATCTGCGCCGCCGACAGCCCCAGATCGGCGGCCCCGGCGCGGTCAATCTCCAGTTGCACCTCCGGCGCGCCCGTCTTGTAGCTCAAATCAATGTCGGTCACGCCGGGAATGGCGGCGAGCCGCTCGGCCAGCTTCTCGGCTTCCGCGCCGAG
Organism: Caldilineaceae bacterium; assembly: GCA_035574055.1. GTDB lineage: Bacteria > Chloroflexota > Anaerolineae > Caldilineales > Caldilineaceae > QEUY01. Next base: position 4,360 of record DATLZJ010000031.1, on the reverse strand, counting down.
GGCGGCATAGTCGCCGTTGCTGCCCTGAAGCTGGACAATAATGTCCTTACCGCCCAGCAGCACATCCCCGCCGGTGGCGCTGTCGGCAAGCTGGAAGGAGATGCCCGGCACGTTCGCCAGCGGTTCGCGGAGCTGGTCAATGACCGCGCGGCTGTTGACGGCGCCCTCGCCTGCGCCGTGTAACTTGACAAAGAAGGTGGCGCGGCCGGGCGTACCGCTGCCGCCGACGGTGGTAAAGACATCGGAGACCAAGGGATGGCTGAGTAGGATGGACTCCACCTTGATCGCCTCTTGTAGGGTGACGGACAACGGCGTGCCGGTGGGCAGCTCCATACTGACATCAAACTGGCCCCGGTCGAGGCTCGGCAAGAAGCTCTGCTGGATGAACTGGGCGCTGAAGACGCTGGCGACGATGACCACAACAGCAAAGACGCCGGTGATCAACTTGTGGTCTAAAGTCCAGTTGAGCAAGCGGCTGTAGATGCGGTCAAAGAGGCTATGGCGAGCCTCCTCGGCTCCCTCGCTCTCGTCAATCGGGCGGTCAACGTTCTCGCTGGCCCGGAACATGTAGGCGCTGAGCATGGGCGCCATGGTTAAAGACTCGAAGGTAGAGACCGCGATGGCGATCGAGACCGTCAGGCCAAAGTCGCGAAAGAACTTGCCGATGATCCCCTCGGCGTAGGCGACAGGCAGGAAGACGGCCAGGATGGTGGCGCTGGTCGCCAGCACCGGCAGCACGACCTCGCCCGTCGCCAGGCTGGCCGCCTCGCGCGGCTTGTAACCCCGCTCGATCCAGCGCATGATGTTCTCGCGCACGACAATGGCGTCGTCAATCACTAGGCCCACGACCAGCGCCAACGCCAGCAACGATATCTGGTTGAGCGAGATGGCGAAGAGGTCCATGAAAAAGAGGGTGGCGATTAGGATCACCGGCAGGCCCGCCATGGTGATAAAGGTGTTGCGCAGGTCCCGGAAGAAATAGAGGATGACCAGCGTCGCCAGCACTGCGCTCCAGAGCAAGTCTTCGAGCGCGCCGCTGGTGGATTCCTCGACCAGCACGGCCTCGTCGCCGGCGATGGCGATGGCGAGGTCGGGGTTGCGCTCGGCAATCGGCCCCAGCGCCTGCTTGACCGCGTTGGAGACGGCCAAGGTGTTGGCGCCGCTCTGTTTGCGCACCCGCACCACCACCGATTCCGTGCCGTTGAGGCGGGTGATCGAGTCTCGTTCCTCAAAGCCGTCCACCACGGTCGCCACATCACGCAGGCGCACAGGCGCGCCCCGCTGGCTGATGATGACATGCTCGATGTCGGCGAGGGTGTCGAACGCGACGGGTGTGCGGACCAGCAGCTCGCGCCCGCCGTCCACAACCGAGCCGGCGGGAATGTTGATGTTCTCGGCGCGCAATGCCTCCACCACCTGCTGTGGGGCGATGCGCAGCGCCTGGAGCGCCTGGCGATTGAGGTTGACCTGGATCTCGCGAACCTGGCCGCCGTCTACCTCCACGGCGGCGACGCCGGGCACGCGCTGGAGCGGCCTCTGAATCTCCTCCTCGACGAGGGCGCGCAGCTCGACCGGGGTGAGCCGTCCGGTCGTGTCAGCTACGCCAAAGAGCATGATGGGATTGTCGGAGGGGTTGAAGCGCCGGATCAGCGGCTCCTCGATGCCGTCCGGCAACTGGCGGCGCAGGAGGTTGACCTTCTCGCGCACCTCCTGGCTGACGTTGTCCACCGACACGTCCAGGTCGAACTGGAGGATCAGGGTGCTAACGCCCTCGACCGAGCGCGAGCTGACCGTCTCAATGCCGCCGATGGCGCCCAGCTCCTCTTCCAAGACCTCGGTGACCTGCTCCTCGACCTCCTCCGGGCTGGCGCCGGGATAGACGGTGGTGACCACGATCACCGGAAACTCGACATCGGGAAAGAGGTTGACTGGCATCCGGAAGAAGGAAACGACGCCCAGCACAATCCCCGCGGTCAGGATCATGGTCATAAAGACCGGCTGGCGAATGGAGAGGTCCCAAAGCTTCATAGGCTGGACTCGTTGCGGTGGGCCGGCGCGCAGGCGGGGTTATTCATCCAGTAGCTCGACCGTTGCGAACATGCCCGGCGCCAAGCCGGCGGCGTCGCCGGTGGGCCGGATGGTGACGCGCACGGTGCGGGTGGCTGGGTCCAGCTCGGGCGCGATGATGGCGACCTCTCCCGCGAAGGTCCGATCCGGGTAGGCATTGACGCGGATGCGGGCCGGCTGGCCCACCCACAGCGCCGCCATATTGCTTTCTTCGACTGGGATCACCACCTTGACCGCCGGCGACAATAGGATGGCGACAGGATTTCCCGGCGCAGCCATGGCGCCGACGGCGATGTTGACCTGGGAGATGATGCCGGTGATGGGGGCGCGCACGGTGGCTTTGTCGAGCTGAAGCTGGGCCAGATAGAGCGCGGTCTCTGCCTGGCGCACTTGGGCGGCCGCGGCCTGGATTTGCGCCGGCTCGGCCCCCTCCTCCAACCGGCGGAGTTGGGCGCGTGCAGACGCTACTTGGGCATACGCGCCGGCGATCACGTCGGCAGTGGCCCCTTGCACCAACCGGTCATACTGGGCCTGGGCCGCCTCTAGGGCCAGGGTCGCTTGCTCCAGTTGCAGGCTTTCCGGCAGCGCCGAGATGACCGGATTCCAGGCGACCTGGTCATAGGCGGCCTGCGCCCGTTTGACCGCGGCTTCGGCCTGGCGTAGCTGGCTTTCGGCGACGGTCAGCTCTTCGGCGGTCGGCCCCTCCAGCGCCCGCTTATAGGCGGCGTCGGCTGCTGCGACCGCCGCGCGGGCCGCCTCGATATCCGCCTCATCAGGCTCTGCCTGGAGCAGCTCAAGCTGGGCTTGCGCCGCCTCTAGCCCGGCCAGCGCCTGGGCGCGCTGCGCCTCTAGGGTGCTGCTCTCAATCCGTAGCAGGATATCGCCGGCATTGACCCGTTGGCCGACCTCCATGTTCAGTTCGATGACCTGGCCGCCGACCTCGACGATGACCGGCACCGATTCTTCGGGCAGCACCTCGCCTGTGTAGAGGGGAAGACCGCCGGCGGCGTCTGTTCGATTGCCGAGGATGGGTAAGGGGGCGGCGGCCCCTTGGGCAGCGCTCGCCGCCGGGGTGGCAGTCGCCGGAGTCGCCGCAGAACCGGCGTCATAGGTTGGCGGTGTAAAGGGGGCTGGGGTGGGCTGTGAGCGCGCCAGATCACAGGCGGCCAGGCTGAGAACCGCCGCCAAAACGATGCCCAGGCGAACAGCCGGCACGCGCCGCCTAAAGCGGCGTACCGGCAAGGGCCATACAATCCACCTCATTTTGATTGAATCGGTCCTTCACCGTCTAACGTATTGGGGGATGGAGACCGGACCAGCAGGCCATGCAGGAGCAGGTCCAGCGTATGCTCGACCACATCCTCGCCGATCTCCTGGTCGTCGAACAGGAGACGGTGGGCGATATAGCTTTGGAGCATCCCCAGCAAGCTGAGGACGGTCATCTCGACATTGACCGGGCGCAGCTCGCCGGCAGCGATGCCGTCCTGGAGGATGGCGCCGATGGGTTGGATCAGCTCGTCTAGAGAGCGGCGGAGCAGGGCGCAGATATGGCGCTCCATGGAGGCGGCCTCGCGCAGCGCCATCATGATGACGAGGCGGCGCTCTCGTTGGAGGTCAAAATAGGTGCGGATTACACTGCGCAGCCGGGTTGGGACGTCGCCTGGGCTCGCTGCCGCCTCGCTGATGCGGTCACGCACGACGTTGAAGTCGCGCTCGAGGACGCTGAGGTAGATGTCCCGTTTGTCTTGAAAGTGGTGATAGATGGTCGCTTTTGCCAGGCCGCTGTGTTTGGCTAGCTCGCGCATGGAAAGGCCGGCGTAGCCATGTTGCAGCAGCAGGCGCTGGGCGGCTTCCAGCACGGCTTCTTTGGAGGGCGGGTGATGGGTAAGGAGCGCCATGAGCAAGGTCTCCCGTGAGCTAGAGTGCCAACTTCTTGACAAGCGAGGCGCCGCCATCCATAATGGGGCAGTCGTCTCGACCGACCGTCCGGTTGAAGGCGATTCTACAGGCGGTGCAGGGCCTTTGTCAAACGCTTATCGGCGTCTGGGTTCCTTTTACCTCCTGTTCCGCGTTGAGTCTCATTTCTGAGTCCATTTTGGAGTCCTATCAATCACGGCTCGCTTCATAACCGCTTGTCTGTGTAGGATGGAGTGTGTAGCATGGGATGGGTAGCAGGATCGGGACGGTCGCCGGGCGAGGCCGGGCGCTTGCGCCGGCTTGGGGCCTGGTTACGTCTCTGGCCCGGGTGGCTGGCTGTGGCGCTTCTGGTGGGCGGTCTGACTTCGGTCTTTGG
>DATLZJ010000030.1:0-5162 GCA_035574055.1 Caldilineaceae bacterium | reverse complement strand
CAGTCCATAGCTCGCGGCGATAGGCCACCGCCCCGCCACAGCCGCCAAAAACCGCCCGCGCCTGGTCGTACTGCCCCCGATCCTCCTGCCACACGCCGCGGTTGCGCGGGATGCCGTCTACCCCCATGCTATCGCCCGCCGAGTGGAGCACATTGCGCCGGTCAAAGAGGAGCAGCTTGCTGGCGAAGATGCCGGCCTGGGGATTGGCGCAGACGGCTTGGGCCAACGCCTCGGTCCACCCGGCTTCCGGCTCGGTGTCGCTGTTCAAGAAGACCAGCACCCGCCCGCGCGCCGCGTCTGCTCCGCTGTTACAGGAGGCCACAAAGCCCAAGTTGCGGCGATTGACCAGCAGCCGCACCTCCGGATGGTTGGCTTCGATCCAGGCTACCGAGCCGTCCTGGCTGGCGTCGTCCACCACGATCACCTCAAAGTCACGAAAGCGCTGCGCTGACAGCGCCCCCAGCACCGCCGGTAGCAGGGCCATCCCGTTGTAGTTGGGGATGACAATCGAGAAGAAGGGGCTTACCGTGGGCCGCAAGGGTGGATAGACGCGCGCCGGTCGCGGCTTGAAGTCCTCCGGTGCAGCCCGGAAGGAATCTAGGTTCAGCGCGATCTGGTGGCGCATGACCACCCGCTCCGCCTCGCGCAGCTCGCCGTAGGTCTGGTCTTTGACGATTGGATTGACGGTTGGATTGACGGGTGGGATGGCGTTATCCGGCTGGCGCTCGCTCGCCAGCTTGCGCTTGGCTGCTTCCACTTGGGCGTTGCGCTCGCTCTCCGGCTTGACCCGCGCCGGCCGGCGGTGGTTGGGCTTCAAGGGTTCATCGGTCATAGGTGTAAGATCAACTCTCTCTTGGCTAATGGGTTGCGCCCGTCCCCGCCGGGGCAAAGCGCGCCTGCTCCACCTGGAGATACTCATGCAGGGCTTCCTGCCAGGGACGCAGCACAATCCCCAGCCGGGCCGCCGCCTGGTTCGCCAACACAGCATGGAGCGGCGGCGGCGCGGGGCGCGGCCACTCTTCCGAGCGGATGGGCGTCAGGGGAATGTGCCCTCGCCCCACCGCGGCCAGCGTCGCTTGGGCAAGCTCGAAGCGGCTGGCGCGCCCCTCGTTGACCAGGTGGTAGACCCCATACCGTTCAAACTGGAGCAATTGCACCAGCGCCTCGGCGACATCCGGCGCATAGGTTGGGTTGCCGATTTCATCGTCAACCACCCGCAGCGCCCCATGCCGGTCGGCGGCGGCGATCATCTTGGCCGGAAAGTGATTGCCCCCCGGCCCAAACAGCCAGGCGACCCGTACTACATACAGCCGGCGCAGCAGGCGCGCCGCCGCGGCCTCGCCGGCTGCCTTGCTGCGCGCATAGACGCTGCCCGGCTCTGGCGGTTCATACTCGTAATAGACCTGTCCCGGCCTGCCTGCAAAGACCTCATTGGTGCTGATCTGAACCAGCGCCGCGTCACAGGCGGCGCAGCCCTCGGCCAGGTAGAGCGGCCCCAGGGCATTGGCCGCAAAGGCGGCATCCGGATTCGCCTCGGCGCCATCCACGTGGGTCCACGCCGCGGCATTGATCACGAGGTCGGGGCGCAGCGCCGCGACCTCGCCCGCCGTTTGGGGCCGGGAGATATCATGGTCGCTATGCCCCCAGCAGGTCAGCCGCACATCCGGCTGCTTCGCAAACGCGACCTGCAGGGCGCGCCCCAATTGTCCCTGTGCGCCTACAATTAATACATGCACGGCTTTTGTATCTCTAGAAGTTTTGGCAAACAGGCGACCTATCTCTATCTTCCTGCTTTATTCTTCCTGCCGGCTGCCGCGGTCCATGTAGAGGCACTGGGCCGGATCGTCCAGCACGGGCGAAACCAGCGGCACAAAGCGCACCGCCCCCAACGACCGGCGCAACAGTCGGCCCTGTTCAAGCTTCAGCAGCCATAGCACCTGGTCGTCGGGCGATTCGCCCACCGGGATCACCATGCGCCCTCCGTCGCGCAGGCTGTCCACCAAAGGCCGCGGCACCGCCTTGGCCGCGGCGGTGACAATGATGGCGTCGTAAGGCGCGCCCGCAGGCCACCCCGCCGCGCCGTCGCCGATCATCAGGTGGGGCCGGTAGCCCAACCGGTCCAGCACCCTGGCCGCTCGTCGCATCAAGCTGGCGTGGCGCTCAATGGTCCAAACGGTCTCTCCTGGCGGGCGTCCCGGCTGTGCAGTCAGCTCACACAGGATGGCCGTCTGAAAGCCGGAGCCGGTGCCGACCTCCAAGACATGGTCGCCGGGCTTCAAATGCAGGGCTTGGGTCATAAGCGCCACCACAAAGGGCTGGCTGATGGTCTGTCCCTCCCCAATCGGGAGCGGGGCGTCCCGGCCTGCCCAGCGGCGCACCGGCTCATCCACAAACTCGGCGCGCGGCACGCGCGCAAAGGCCGCGCGCACACGCTCATCATAGATTTCGGGCCAATCATTGGCCCAGGGGAAGGGCGGCCCGCTGCCACGCCGCACAGCCACCTCCCATGCGCCTCTCGCCACAGCGCCGATCGTGCGCATTGTACCATAGGAAGCACGACCTGCTGAAAGCCCCTCAGCCGGCCAAGAAGGCCGCCTCCACCATCGCCGGCAGACAGTGGCGCAACGGGCTTAGGTCCAAGAAACCCACATGGCCGCCCGCCGGATGGATCTGAATCTCCAGACATGGGCTAGGCGCCAGCGCATAGAAATCCGCCACCGGAATGACAGCATCATCCGCTGCCGTGATAATCGTGACCGGCACGGTCAGCCCAGCCAGGGCATCGCCCAGCACCGAATAGGCGGCAAAGTATTCATCGGCGCTCTCAAACTCGGTGTAGCGCCGCACCAGCCGCTCGGTCATCTCCCGCACCCGCTCGACCGTCACCAGGTCGGAAAAGTCATATAGCTCCGGAAACAGTTGCTGCTTGCGCAACAGCGAGCGCAGCCAACGCGGCCGGAAGTAACGCCTATAGATATATTGGGCATCCACCAGGTCGGTGGAGCGCCCTGGGTTAATCGCAGGGCTGACGGCAACGACCTTGCGTAGGTTGCGGATCGGTCGCTCGCGGTGCAGCCGCGCCATGCGCAGTACAAAGTTTCCGCCCATGGAGGGGCCAGTCAGATAGACCGGTTTGTCGCCGGCCAGCTCGGCCACCCGCTGCACCGCCGTGTGGGACTCGTCCAGCAAGGTTCCCAGGAACAGACCCCGGTTGAGCGCATGGGGCGACAGATGCAACTGCGGGCCGTGGTCCCGCAGGTTGAGCCGGAAGACGTCATAGCCTGCCTCCAACAAATAGTCGGCCAGCACCAGGCAGTAAACCGCGTGGCTGCTGCCCTCCCAGCCGTGCAGGTTGATCACAAGGCCGCGGCTTGGCCCATCGTGACGACGCCGGTTATAATAGCCCAGCAACCGCACGCCATCATCCAGCCCGGTCACATCCGCGCCGGCATCTATGATCACCGGCGCTTCGCCCCGGACTACAGCGCGGACGCGCCGCGGGCGGTAAAGCGCCAGCATTGTCTGCATTGGCCCATGACGCACCAACCGGTGTGGGCAGAACGGCTCCGGGGCATGGCGCACGCTTCGGTAGCCCGTGAACTCTCGATTTCTCGCCTTGCGCTGCACGCTTCGCTGCCGATGCACAACCCCCTCCTTTGCACTCTCCCATGCAGTACGATACAATCCTGCCATTCAGCGTGTGGATTGGCAAGTGCCCTGGCGTCCAATCGGACGGCTGGCCCGCCCAACACACAGGTGTGCCAGGCCAGCAATCAGCGTCTTTCGGGGCCTCGGCCATTCCCGCGTGATCCGCAATGGACTGCCGCACACAGCCTGCAGCGCGCTGTGCTTTGCTCTAGAAAACCGTTAGGAAATATGCCCATGTTGGATCGAGTCAACGGTGCGGACGTGGAGGAGCAAGAGGCCGCCATAGCCGACCCGCTCCACGCGCGCATCAACGCCCTCTGGGCGCGCATCGAGGAGGGAAAAGCCCAAGGCTTCTACTATTATCTCCAACCGGTCGAGGAGCTAGACGGCCCCTGGGTGACGACCGAGGGCGAGCGCAAGCTCATGTTTGCCACCTACAGCTATCTGGGGCTGTTGCGCCACCCGCGCATCATCGCCGCCGCCCATGCCGCGCTGGACCACTACGGCGCGGGCACCCACGGTGTGCGCCTCCTCGGCGGCACCATAGACCTCCATGCCCGCCTCGAAGCCCGCATCGCCGAGTTCACCGGTCGTGAAGATGCCATTGTCTTCAGCAGCGGCTATATCACCAACCTCGCCACCATCAGCACCCTCGTCAGCCGGGGCGACTGGGTCTTTTCCGACCGCTGGAACCACGCCAGCATTGTGGATGGCTGCCTGTTGGCCCAAGGCCACTTCAAACGCTTCAAGCACAACGACATGACCGACCTGGAGCGCCAGCTTGCCGCTGCGCCGCGTGGCGCCGGCAAATTAGTCGTGGCCGATGCGGTCTTCAGCATGGACGGCGATATCTTCAATCTGCCGGCTGCCGTGGAGCTGTGCCGCGCCTACGGCGCCCGCTTGATGGTGGATGAAGCCCACAGCCTGGGCGTCTTGGGGACGACCGGGCGGGGCATTGAGGAGCATTTCGGGCTGCCCGGCGTCATTGACGTTAAGATGGGCACCCTGAGCAAGACCATCCCCGGCATCGGCGGCTACATTGCCGGCGACCGGCGGCTGGTCAACTACCTGCGCCATTCCGCCCGCGGCTTTGTCTTCAGCGCGGCGCTCCCCCCTGCCGTCACCGCGGCCACGCTGGCCGCCTTTGATGTGCTGGACGAGGAAGGCATCGAGCTGAGGCGCATCCTCCAGCGCAACGCCGATTATTTCATCGGCGGCCTGCAAGCCGCCGGCTTCGACACCGGCCCCACCTGCACGCCGATTGTCCCCATCATGGTGCAAAGCGAGGAACGAGCCTTGCTGATGACCAAGTACTGCCAGGATCACGGCGTCTTTGTCCTGCCCGTCCTCCCGCCTGCCGTCCCCGAGGGGACGGCTCGCCTGCGCGCCAATGTCACTGCCGCCCATTCGCTGGACGACATTGACTTTGCGCTGCGCGTTTTTGTCGAGGCGGGCCGGTCCGTGGGGCTGCTCTAGCGTCGTCGCCGCCCATTTTCTAGAGCCACCGCTCGCCA
>DATLZJ010000029.1:0-14004 GCA_035574055.1 Caldilineaceae bacterium | reverse complement strand
GGGCAGACCCATTCGATCATCCGCAATGGCCTTGACCAGTTATTGCCGGACAAAATCGAGCTGATCCACGGCCCCGGCTGCCCGGTGTGTGTGACGCCGCTGGAGATCATTGATAAGGCGCTGGCGATTGCCGCACGGCCGGAGGTGATCTTCTGCTCGTTTGGCGATATGCTGCGCGTCCCTGGCAGCGAGCGCGACCTTTTCCAGGTGAAGAGTGAAGGCGGCGATGTGCGCGTGGTCTATTCGCCCCTGGATGCGCTGAGGCTGGCCCAGGAGAACCCGACGCGCGAGGTGGTCTTCTTTGGGATCGGTTTTGAGACGACCGCGCCCGCCAACGCCATGGCCGTTTACCAGGCCAAGCAGCGGGGCCTGAAGAATTTTTCGATGCTCGTCTCCCATGTGCTTGTGCCGCCTGCCATCGCGGCCATCCTGGAGTCGCCCGGCAACCGGGTGCAGGCGTTTCTCGCCGCGGGCCATGTCTGTAGCGTCATGGGGTACTGGCAATACGCGCCGCTGGTCGAACGGTACCGGACGCCAATTGTAGTGACCGGCTTTGAGCCGTTGGATGTGCTGGAGGGGATTCGTCTGGCGGTCGAGCAGTTGGAGGCCGGCCGCGCCGAGCTGGTGAACGCCTATGCGCGTGCGGTCTGCTATGAGGGGAACCAGCCGGCGCAACGGATGCTGGCCGAGGTCTTTGAGATCGCCGACCGCAACTGGCGAGGAATTGGCCTCATTCCGCAAAGCGGCTGGCGGCTGCGTGACACGTACCGGGACTTTGACGCTGAACGCAAGTTTGCGGTGGCCCATATCCAAACCCAGGAGCCGGCCCTTTGTCGCAGCGGTGATGTCCTCCAGGGGCGCATCAAGCCCAATGCCTGTCCCGCCTTTGGCAAGCAATGTACGCCGCGCACCCCGTTGGGCGCCACCATGGTCTCCAGTGAAGGGGCGTGCGCTGCCTATTACCAGTATGGCCGCTTTATTGAGATTGAGACGCCCTAGAGCGGGTTCTGCTCCGGTGACGGTTACGGTTGCGCGACGATAGGGATAGCGATGACTGCCTCAACGATAACTACCTCAACGATAACTGCCTCAGCGATGATGTCACCCGTCTCCTTTGACTCATGGAGCTGCCCGCTGCCGCTGCGCAATACGCCCAACATCGTGATGGGCCACGGCGGCGGCGGGAAGCTGTCGGCGGAATTGGTCCAGCACTTGTTTCTGCCGGCCTTTCATAATGAGATGCTGGCCCAACTGGGCGATTCGGCGGTGCTAGAGCTGGCCGGCGCGCGGCTGGCCTTCTCCACCGACTCTTTTGTGGTGCGGCCGCTCTTTTTTCCGGGTGGCAACATTGGCGACCTGGCCGTGAACGGCACCGTGAACGATATTGCCATGAGCGGCGCCCAGCCGCTCTTCCTCAGCGCCGGCTTCATTTTGGAGGAGGGGCTGCCGCTGGAGCAACTGAGCGCCATTGTGCAGAGCATGGAGGCGGCGGCGCGGCGGGCCGGCGTCGCCTTGGTCACCGGCGACACCAAGGTGGTGGAGCGAGGGCATGGCGACGGCGTTTACATCAATACCAGCGGCATCGGCGTTGTCCCCGCAGGCGTCAGGCTGGCGCCGGACCAGGCGCGACCGGGCGATGTGGTGATTGTCAGCGGGGAGATCGGGCTGCACGGCATCGCGGTGATGAGTGTCCGCGCCGGGATCACCTTCGAGACGATGGTAGAGAGCGACAGTGCGCCGCTCAATGGGCTGGTGGCGGCGATGCTGGCCGCTGCCCAGGAGGTCCACGTCCTGCGCGATCCGACGCGCGGCGGCGTAGCGTCGTCTCTTAACGAGATCGCCAAAGCCTCTCAGGTCGGGATCGTGTTGGATGAGCGCTCCCTTCCGGTTCCGCCGGCGGTGCGGGCTGCGTGTGAGCTATTGGGGCTAGACCCGCTGTACGTTGCCAACGAAGGAAAGCTGTTGGCAATTGCGCCGGCGGCCATTGCTGACGAGCTACTGGCCGCCATGCGCCGCCACCCACTTGGCCGCGGCGCGACCGTGATCGGCCAGGTGGTGGAGCGTCATCCCGGCATGGTGGTGGCCCGCACAGGCATCGGCGGCACGCGGGTGGTGGACATGCAGGTGGGTGAGCAACTCCCAAGGATATGTTGAATACGAAGGCTTTCAAGACTCCCGCCGAGGTCGCCTCCCTGCGGGCAGAAGAGGTCTTCCGTCTTCTTGAGACCCAACTGAATGGCCTAAGCCACGAAGAGGCCGAGTCACGGGCGCGGGCCTATGGGCGCAACGCGCTTGTGGAGGTGAAGGGCCGGCCACTCTTTGTGAAGTTTCTGGTAAATTTTACACATTTAATGGCGATCCTGCTCTGGATCGGGGGGATCGTCGCGTTTCTGGCCCAAATGCCGCAGTTGGGCATTGCCATCTGGCTGGTCAACCTCATCAACGGCGCATTTAGCTTCTGGCAGGAGTATAAGGCCGAACAGGCGACGGCTGCCCTGCGGCGGCTGTTGCCTGCTCAGGTGCGAGTGTTGCGCGACGGCGAGGAGAAGCGCATCCCTGCCGAAGCCTTGGTCCCTGGCGATGTGATGTTGTTGGCCGAAGGCGACCATATCTCTGCCGACGCGCGGGTGGTGCATGAAGCCGAGCTGCGCGTGGACCAGTCCACCTTGACCGGTGAATCGCGCCCTGTGCGCAAGTCTGCCGAGCCGGTGATGAGCAACGGGCTGACCAGCGCCGAGTTGCCCAACCTGGTGTTCGCCGGTACGAATGTGGCGACGGGCGCTTGTACTGCTGTGGTCTTTGCCACGGGGATGGCGACGGAATTCGGCAAGATCGCCCATCTGACTCAGAGCATTGGCGAAGAGCTAAGCCCGTTGCAGCAGGAACTGAATGTCGTCACCCGCATCGTGACCGTGATCGCCGTCGGCGTCGGTCTGGTTTTCTTTGTCCTGGCGGTGCTGCTGACGGGGATGCGGCTGGGCGAGAGCTTTATCTTTGGGCTTGGGATGATCGTCGCTTTTGTGCCGGAAGGGTTGCTGCCCACCGTCACGCTAGCCTTGGCGATGGGCGTCCAGCGCATGGCGCGGCGGCACGCGCTGATCAAGCGTCTCTCCGCTGTCGAGACGTTAGGATGTACGAGTGTCATCCTCTCGGACAAGACAGGCACCCTTACCCAGAACGAGATGACGGTCAGCAAGCTGTACGTGCCAGGCCGCCGGCTAACCGTGAGCGGGGTGGGCTATAGCCCGGACGGCCAGATCTGGTACGACGGCCGCCCGCTCTCTGCCGCCGAAGACCCCGATCTGCGCCAGCTTCTCACCATTGCCGGCCTGTGCAACGATGCACGTGTGTTGCCTCCCGATGCCCTGTCGCAACGTTGGACGGTGCTGGGGGATCCGACCGAGGCCGCCCTCTGTGTGGTCGCAAACAAGGGCGGGCTGGACCTAGAGGCGGCGGCGCGGGCGATGCCTCGCCTTCATGAATTGCCGTTTGATTCGCGCCGCAAGCGCATGACCACGATTCACCAGGTGGGAAAGGGGCGCATGGCCTTTGTCAAGGGCGCGCCCAAGGAGGTGCTCGGCCTCTGTGAGCAGCTTCACTGCGCCGGTCACACGGAAACACTCGACGACCGGTTGCGCCGGGAGATTACAGAGGTCAATGACGATTACGCCCGGCAAGGGTTGCGCGTGCTGGCCGTTGCCCAGCGAGCCTTGCCCAATGTCCCACTGGATTTGACCCCTGAGTCGGTTGAGCGCGCCCTGACTTTTGTGGGGCTGGTTGCGATGGTGGACCCGCCACGGCCAGAGGTTGCAGCGTCCGTGCAGCAGTGCGAGCGCGCCGGGATTCGCATCATTATGATCACCGGCGACTATGGATTGACGGCCGAGAGCATTGCCCGGCGGATAGGCATTATCAAGAGTGACAGGCCGCGCCTCATTACAGGCACGGAGCTGGAAAGGCTTGACGATGCGGCATTGGCGGCGGCGCTGGGCGATGAGGTCATCTTCGCACGCGTCGCGCCGGAGCATAAGCTCCGTGTGGTTCGCGCCCTTCAGGCGATGGGCCATGTGGTAGCCGTCACAGGCGATGGGGTGAACGATGCGCCGGCCCTGAAGCAAGCCGATATTGGCGTCGCAATGGGCGTCGCCGGCACTGATGTGGCCCGGGAGGCTGCCGATATGGTCCTCACCGACGACAACTTTGCTTCGATAGTCGGCGCGGTGGAGGAAGGTCGCGCGGTCTACGCCAATATCAAGAAGTTTACGAGCTACATCTTTACCTCCAATACGCCAGAGGCAGTCCCCTTTATCATTTATGCACTCAGCGGCGGCAGGGTGCCCCTGGCGCTGAATATCATGCAGATTCTGGCGATTGACCTGGGCACCGATCTGGTTCCGGCCCTGGCCCTGGGCGCCGAGCCGCCGGGGCCAGGGGTCATGGAGCAGCCCCCGCGCCGCCTCGACGAGCACGTGATCACCCCCGGTCTCCTGGCGCGCGCTTACCTGTGGTTGGGACCGCTCCAAAGCCTGGCGGCAATGGCTGCCTTCTACTTTCTGTTCTGGACAAACGGCTATTGGGGCCAGTGGCTTGACTTGCCGGCCAGTGGAGAGCTGTATCGAGCCGCCACGACGATGACCCTGGCTGCCGTGGTCACAACCCAGATCGGCAACCTGTTTGCCCAGCGCGCCGAGCAGTCGTCGCTAACACGGATAGGATGGTTCTCGAACCCGTTGATCGGAGTCGGCATCCTCACCGAGCTGACCATCATCGGCCTGCTTGTGTATGTGCCATTCCTGCAAGGAATCTTTGGGACGGCGGCCCTTGGCGTTGGGCAGTGGCTCTTCTTGTTTGCCTGGGCGCCGACCTTACTGGTTGCCGATGAGCTTCGCAAGGTTTTGCTACGCCGTCGCCCGCCGAGAGTCTGGGCGCAGGGCGATAGGATAGCCGGAGGTAGGCCATGAAAATCATTGTCGTGGGTTGTAGCCGGATGGGCACCGGGTTAGCGCAGATATTGACCGTGCAAGGCCACGCGGTTACGGTCATTGACAAGGACCCGGCCGCCTTCGAGGCATTAGGGGCCGCCTTCAAGGGCAAGACGGTCGTGGGCGTCGGTTTTGACCGCCAGGTGCTGCACGAAGCCGGGATCGAGCGGGCCGATGGTTTGGCTTCGGTGACCGACAGCGATGAGGCGAATATCGTCATTGCCCGGTTGGCGCGGGTCGTTTTCCGGGTGCCGCGCGTGGTGGCGCGGGTTGTGGAGCCGCGCAAGGCAGAGATTTACCGGCGACTGGGCTTGCAGACCATCTCGACGACCACGTGGGGGGTGAACCGGATCGCCAACCTGTTGAGCTATACCGACCTTGACGTTGTGCTGGACCTGGGCAGCGATGTGGAGATCGTAGCAGCCGAGATTAGGCCACAGCTCGCAGGACGCACGGTCTTTGATCTGACTGTGCCCGGTGAGGTCCACATCGTCGCCATCGGTCGTGGTGGGAAAACGTTCCTGCCGTCGCCTAGCACAGCCTTTCAGGCTGGTGATCTTGTCCATTGCGCGGTATTGGGCGCGTCGGCAGACCGGCTGAAGACGCTGCTGCAGATGGGGTGAGCAGGGGTTGACCATCATGAACATTTTAATCGTCGGCGGCGGCAAAGTCGGCAGCCATCTGGCTGCACTCTTGCTGGCCGGAAAACATCGGGTGCGATTGCTTGAGCATCGTCGTGAGGTGGTCGCCCGGCTCACGCATGATCTGCCTGGCGATGTGGTGTTGCATGGCAGCGGCACCGATCCTGTGCGGCTGGAGTCGGCGGGGATTCGCCAAAGTCAGGTTGTGGCGGCCGTGACCGGCGACGACGAGACCAATCTGGTTGTGACCACGTTGGCCCGATTTGAGTTTCACGTCCCGCGCACGATTGCTCGGGTCAATAACGCCAAGAATGCATGGCTTTTTACCCCAAGCATGGGGGTAGATGTGGCGGTTAACCAGGCGGACCTGATGGCGCATTTGATTGTTGAGGAGATGTCGCTGGGTGACATGATGACGCTGCTCAAACTATATAAGGGGCAGTTTTCCCTCATCGAGGAGCGCGTCCATCCGGAAGCGCCGGCGGCAGGGCGTGCGATACGCGACCTGGCGCTTCCATCTGAGTGTGTTTTTGCGGCGATTATCCGCGGTGGGCAACTGCTGATCCCGCGCGGCCACCTGGTGTTGCTGCCAGGCGATGAGATTCTGGCGGTGGTACACGCCGATCACGCGCCGCAGCTTGCGCGGCTGCTCGGCGGCGTCGAGCCGAGCGGAGTGGCAGCAGCGTCGTGAAACCTAGCCACATGACCAGGTGCGCGTCTGTCCATTTGGCCCGGCACAGAACACCCCGGTTGCGCAGCGCCGATCCCCGCGATTTGCTGTAAGCTAGGAGTCAGGCTACGTAGCCGCCCGTACCAAAGGTTTGTCAGCGTAGACGCCTGTCCACCCCTCTACCTTGTTGGGACGGGACGTGCATAGACCGGAGGAACCCGAAGGGCGGCGCCGCCCTTCGGGTTCGCCATTCACAGGAGTGAAGTGATGGTGACCAATAGGGTGCTGATCCCGGTTGATGGCTCGGCGTTCAGTCTGCAAGTGCTGCCCTACGTGACGCGCTTCCTGCCGCCGGAGGAAAATGAGCTGATCCTCTTCTATGTCGCCCCAACCCCCAATGCGGTCTTTGTGGGCGGAGAGGTGTTTATCTATGCCGACCAGGAAGCCGCGTCGGTGGAGGCTGAGTTTAGAACCATGATCCAGCCCTATGTGCTGCGCCTGCGCGAGGCCGGCTACGCGGTGACGCCTGTGATTCGCTTCGGCGATCCGGTTGTTGAGATTGAACGGTTCATCGCCCAGGAGCACATTGATCTGCTGGCGATGACGACCCACGGACGGACCGGCCTGTCGCGCGTGCTGCTTGGCAGCGTGGCGCAACATCTGATCAGCGAGGTGAATATCCCTGTGTTGCTCTACCATCCGCTGGCGAAGCAACCGGTAACGAGCGAACTGGAGCAACGCAACCTGGAACATGACGCACTGCGGATGCCCGCAGGGCGATAGAAGGGGATGATTCCAGCAACCAAAGGAGGCAATCCCATGAAAGTGATACTTGACCGTAGCTATTGCGATGCTTCCCTCTCGTTCTGTGCCCGCTGTTCGGCTGCATTCTTCCAGAAGCCCCTCGGCGCCGACCGGCCCTGCATCGTCGCCGTGATTGACGATGGCCGCGATGATATCGTGCAGATTGAGCTGCGCACCGATGGTCGCGTCCTGGAGTTCGACCTTACGGAAGACCTCCAAGAGGGGTTGGCGCTCGAAGGCTGGGAGTTCCTGGCCGACTTTGAGCCTGGCTTCTTCCGGCATGGGGCAGCCGACCGCTGGCGCGCCCTAGCCGCTCTGCCTGCCTCCCATGGCGCACAGCCAACCTGAGTAAGCAGGTGGGGGCGGTGAAAGGTTCTCTATGCGGCAAAAATACCTGACCCCGATGACCGTGTTGTCGGCGATCATCGCCATCCTGGCGACGGTGGCTTCCGCCGGCGGGCTGTTTTTGGACAACCTCTATTTGGATAACACCCTTGTCGCCGCCGCTTACCGAGGCAATGACCTGATCACGCTTGTGATCGCCGTGCCGCTGCTGGCTGCGGCGATGCTGCTGGCGCAGCGCGGCTCCCCGCGCGCTCAATTGGTCTGGATGGGCGGGCTGGGGTACATGCTCTACAACTATATCTTCTACCTCTACGGCGCGGCTATGAACCGCTTCTTTCTGCTCTACGTGGCGCTCTTCACGCTCTCGATCTACGCGCTCATTCTCGGGCTGGCGCAGCTCGACGCCAACGGCATCGCCCGGCGCTTTAGGGCAAGAACACCTACCAAGTGGATTGCCGGGTGGATGCTCTTCTTTGCGCTGCTTCTGGGTGGGCTGTGGGTTGCTCGTTCGGTGAGCTTCGTCGTCACCGGAGAGACGCCGCAGGATGTGCTCCAAACAGGCCACCCGACGGCTGTGGTCTATGCGACCGATCTTTCGCTGTTGGTTTCATCGTTGGTGGTGGCTGCAGTCTGGCTGTGGCAGCGCCGGCCCTGGGGCTATGGGTTGGCGACGATCCTGATGGTCAAGTGTGTCACCTACCCGCTTGCCTTGCTCGCGATGTCCGTCTTCTCATTCTTGGCCGGGACAGGGTGGGATTCGCTGACGCCCTTGTGGGCCTTTCTGGGCGCCGGCTGTGTCGCTGCGCTCGGTCTGTTGTTGGGCAATATGCAACCTGCTGAGGAGCAGACTGTGCCCGCGCCTCAGACCCCCGGCGCGCTCCGGCCTCTGCCCTGAATGAAGATATTGGCAACTGCAATGCCCCACGCTCGCCGTAGAAGTCTCCGTTGGCTCCGCATCCCATTGTGGCTTGCCACTGCGCTGGTCTTTGCGCTGGGCGTCTACTTTTTGGCTGTCTGGCCGTGGATCAGCCGTTGGGGCGCGACGGATGAGGAGGTTCAGCAGGCGTTGCCGGGGGATGAGCTGGTTCCGGCCCCGGCCTTTGTCGCCACCAAAGCTGTCACCATCCATGCGCCGGCAGAAGTAGTGTGGTCCTGGCTGGTGCAGTTGGGGGTAGACCGGGGCGGGATGTACAGCTATCTGTGGGTGGAGAACTGGCTGCTGCGCTTGGGCGTGGCGAACAGCGACACAATCCGGCCCGAATGGCAAACGCTCCAGGTGGGCGATTTCATCCGCTTCACCCCTCCCGACTACGCGCTCAATCCCGGGCCGGGTCTGCATGTCACGGCGATAGAGCCGCAGCGGGCGCTGGTGGGCTGTTTTGGTCTGGAGAATCGCCCGCCCGACTGCGCCCAGGGCGGCGCCTGGCAATTCGTGCTTGTGCCGGTGGATGAGGGCGCCACGCGCCTGCTCTTGCGCGGTCGCAACCCCGGCGGCTCGGCCCTGGCAGCCGCAGGCGGCAAGGTGGCCCATGCCTTCCAGTTCTACATGGAGCGGAAGATGCTGTTGGGGATCAAGGAGCGGGCCGAGGGGGTTGGCGGGTATTTGGGGCGCACCCTTGAAGAGATGCACTTTGAAGAAACAGGGAGATGAACGATGGGCGCACTACTGTTTTCGGAGAAGGCGGCCCTGATCGGGGTGACCTTGATCGGCATGGCGTTCTGTAGCGCGGGCGTTGGGCAGGTCGCCGCCCGCGGCGCTTGGCTGCACCCCTTTGCATTTATCGGCTATGCGCTGGGGGCGTTGATTCTTGTCATTGTCGGGGCTGCGCTGCTGGGCATCCGGTTGCCCCTGGTTGATTCGACGCGGGCCGCGCTGATTGCTGTGGTTGTGTTGGCCCTTGCCAAAGTTGTGCTGACCCAACTGCATCGTGTGATTGCATAGCGGGGGTAATCATGTCAGCCAGCTCAACGATGACGATGAGAGAGCGTGCGGCGGCTGTGAAGACCGGGGACAGAAGCTGGGGTAGTCTCTACATGGTGGCCGGCGCAGCCGCGCTAGCCGCCTTGGCAGCCAATGTGCTGGATATCGTTCTGGGCTTCGGGGACACAGAGATAGTCGTCAATGGAGCTAAGACCGCGACGGACTGGTTCGCCGTGTATGAGGAAAGCTGGTTCGACGGCTTGTACAGACTCGGCATCCTCAATATCGTCTACCAGCTTTGTTTGGTTCCGATCTTTCTGGCCCTGTTTGTAGCGCACCGCCATACCGACGGCACATATGCGGCGCTGGCGATGGTCATAGGGTTTATCGGCACGGCCATCTACCTGTCCAACAACGCTGCCATCCCCATGCTCACCCTTTCGGCCAAGCACGCGGCTGCGGCGAGCGATGCGCAGCGAGCGATCCTTGCCGCAGCGGGGGAGGCTGTATTGGCGACTGGCGAGGACTTCACGCCAGGCTCATTTGCCGGTATGTTCTTAGGGGGCATCGCTGCCATCATCATGTCCTGGGTGATGCTGCGCAGCGGCGTCTTTGGAAAGTTCTCTGCTTGGGCCGGGATTATCGGCTTCTCGTTTCTCTCGCTCTTCACGATCTGGGCGACTTTTGTGCCGGTGCTTTATGGGGTCGCTTTTTACTTCTTCGCCCTGATTGGCGGTCTGTTGGCCCTGACATGGTTTGTGCTGGTCGCGTTGGCGTTTTTCCGGTTGGGGCGAGCGGGCACATAGCCTGGTTCCACTCGTCGCAATCAGTCCTGCAACTGTCCATCTGTGCAGGACAAAGACTGCCTACCGGACTGGTATGGCAATATGACAAGAGACGTAGGCGCGGAGACTAGGTCCGCGAGTGCGCGGTCAACAGGGAGGTGAACCGATGTCAAGACCGATGTCAAGACCAATGTCAAAATCCAGGTCAAAATCGCCAGTTGTCTGCCGGAAGGCTTCCATGCCTTCTGTGGCCTCGACGTTATGGCGGTTTATAGGCGCCGGCGCGGTCGTGGCCGGCGTGCTTGCCCTGGCCCGCTGGTACCGCCAGCCGGCGCGCGAAGCGGCGGCGGGTCTGGCAGGTGAACCGGCTCCTTCAAGACTCGACGAATTTCTGCCGGAATTCGAGTTCGGCGGGATAGTCTCGACCATAGTCCATGCGCCCCCGCACACCATCTTTCAGGCCCTGCGTGAAGTGACCCTGGACGACATGCCGGTGGCAAGATTCTTGGGTGAGCTGCGCTATCTGCCAGGACGCTTGAGCGGCAAGGCGCAAGATATAGCGCCAGCGAGCAAACCATTTATGGAGCTTGTCCAGTCGGGCGCAGGGAATATCGTTCTGGCCGAAGAGGCTGACCGTGAGCTTGTGCTGGGCGCGGTCGGGAAGTTTCACAACCTCATGGACCAGCAGGTTGTTCCCTTGAACAGCGCCGGTGATTTTCTGCGCTTTGACCAGCCGGATTATCAAAAGCTGGCGATGAGCATCCGGGTTGTGGGCACAGACCCGGATAGTGGCTACCGCCTTACGCTAGAGCATCGTACCCATGCCCTAAGCAAATCGGCGCGGCGGAGGTTTGCGCTGTATTGGCTTGGGATCAAACCGGGCGGCAACCTGGTTTCCTGGCTCATGCTGCGCGCCGTCAAGCGCCGCGCTGAGGCGGCTGATGAGGCGCCGCCGGTTGGCATGGAGCGTCCCCCGGCAGGGCTAGAACCGGTAGGGATAGAATCGGTAGGAGTGGAAGGAGACTTTGATGGTATCTGAGAGAACGATGCGAGTGGGACCGGACGGAGGACAGCCGCCCTGGCTGGTTGTCTATGACTCAAAGTATGGCAATACGGAGCGGATTGCTCAGGTGATTACCGAGACGCTAGCCGGAAGCAGCCCCGCCCGTGCCCTTCACGTTGGGCAGGTGAAAGCGCCGGATCTGGAAGGGGTGACATTGCTGGTGATGGGGTGCCCAACCCAGGCGTGGCATGCGACGCCGGCGATGACAGTCTTCCTGGCCTCGATCCCGCGGGACCGGTTGAAAGCTATGGCCGTCGCCTGTTTCGATACCCGCTATGATAAGCCGCGCTGGCTCACCGGTTCGGCGGCGCGCCATCTTGCCAAGCTGGTCAAGCAGGCAGGGGGGCAGTTGCTCACGCCGCCGGAGAGCTTCTTTGTGGATAGGTCGGAAGGCCCACTGGCGGCTGGGGAGCTCGAACGGGCGGAGGGGTGGGCTAATTCGCTCGCTGCCTCCTTTGCCAAGCGGGGCGCTCGCGTGCATCTTCCATAATGACAGGTTGGGCCGGCATCGAATGACCGCCGGCGCTCTCATCTCGACGCCGGTCGCTCAGGTGAGGAGCAAGCGATGCAACTCGGAGTCCGCGCCTATCGCGGTGAGGAAGATTACTGGCGAATCCGCGCCTTTTTGCGCGAGGTCTTTCAGTGCAATGGGCGGCGAGAGCGGAGCTGGAGCGTCGTTCGCTTTGATTACTGGCGCTGGCATGGCGTAGAGAATATCGAGCATCATCGGCTGGAAGAGGTGATCTTCATTTGGGAGAACTGGGACGGGCGGATCGCGGCGGTGCTTAACCCGGAAGGCGCCGGCGAGGCTTTTTTCCAGGTACACCCCAATTTCCGCACGCCCGCTCTCGAGGAAGAGATGCTTACAGTGGCCGAATTGATGCTGGCAACGCCTGCCCCCGGCGGCGGGCGCCAGTTGCGCGTATGGGCCAACGAGCAGGACGGGCAGCGGCAGGCGATGCTGCGGCGGCGTGGCTACTCGAAGGGAGAGTGGCCGGAGTATCAACGGCGCCGCTCTTTATCTGGGCCGGTTGCCGATGCGTTGCCGGCAGCCGGATACAGCGTGCGCGCGCTTGGCGATGTAGACGAGCTACCCGCGCGCAGTCTAGTCTCATGGAGGGTATTTCATGCGGACGAGCCGGACAGCCGGTACGAGGGATGGGCTTGGTACCACAATGTGCAGCGCGCGCCCCTCTACCGGCGGGACCTCGACCTGGTGGCCGTTGCCCCGGACGGTGAGCTGGCTTCCTTCTGTACGGTCTGGTTTGACGACGTGACCCGCACCGGCGTCTTTGAACCGGTGGGCACTGCCCCGGCGCATCAGCGCCGCGGCTTGGGCCGGGCCGTCATGTGCGAAGGGCTGCGCCGGCTCCAGCGCCTGGGCGCGACGATGGCGACGGTCGGTTCCTACTCCGAGGCGGCAGGCGCGCTCTATGCGGCGGTTGGCTTTACGGAATACGATCTGCTGGAGCGATGGAGTAAGCATTTTTAGCACGAGTGGTCTCCGGCGCGGGTGTTGGATCGGCCTGCTAGGGTACATCCTAGCCAACTGACCAGGGCAAAACCGATCAGTTGACCAGTCATGACGCTCTCCAGTTGCAGGTCGCATCTGGAGAGCGTTCGCTTTACAGTGGGGGGGCGATATGCAAGCAATGAGGAGCAGGATCACGCAACGTAGGAGCCTAATGAAGCAGGAGCAAATCATGGTGCGAGAGCAGGTCACGATAGATGGCAACGAGGCTGCGGCCTATGTCGCCTACAAGACCAATGAGATCATCGCCATTTACCCGATAACACCCGCCTCCGGGATGGGCGAATTAGCCGATCTGTGGAGCGCACACGGCGAGAAGAATCTTTGGGGAAGCGTGCCGCTGGTGACGCAGCTACAGTCAGAAGCGGGGGCTGCCGGCGCGGTGCATGGCGCGCTACAAACCGGCTCGCTGGCAACGACCTTCACAGCCAGCCAGGGCCTATTGCTGATGATCCCCAATATGTACAAGATCGCAGGCGAGCTGACCTGTACCGTCTTTCATATTGCGGCTCGTTCGCTTGCTGCCCAGGGCTTGTCCATCTTCGGCGACCACAGCGATGTCATGGCGGCTCGTTCTACAGGATGGGCAATGCTTTTTGCTAACTCTGTTCAAGAAGCAATGGACTTTGCGCTTATCAGCCAGGCCGCGACGCTGGCGGGGCGCGTTCCCTTCTTGCACATCTTTGACGGCTTCCGCACCTCCCATGAGGTCAACAAGGTCGAGAAGTTGAGCGAGCAGGATATTCGCGCCATGATTGATGACCGGCTGGTGGAGGCGCACCGAGCCAGGGCGCTCACGCCCGACGCGCCGGTCGTGCGCGGGACCGCGCAAAACCCGGATGTCTACTTTCAGGCGCGCGAGACGGTCAATCCCTTCTACCTGGCCCTGCCCGCAATTGTCCAGGAGCAAATGGACAAGTTCGCCGCACTGACGGGCCGGCAGTACCGGCTCTTCGAGTACGTCGGCGCGCCCGACGCCGAGCGTGTGGTGGTGTTGATGGGGTCAGGTTGCGAAGCGGCGCAGGAGACGGTTCAGTATCTCGCGCAGCGCGGTGAGAAGGTCGGCTTGGTCAAGGTGCGTCTGTACCGGCCATTTGCCGCCGACCATTTCCTGGCTGCATTGCCCGCAACGACCAAAGCCATCGCGGTGTTGGACCGCACCAAGGAGCCGGGCAGCGCCGGCGAGCCGCTCTATGTGGATGTGGTGACGGCCATTGCTGAGGGCTTTGCCAACGGGCAGGCGCCCTTCGGCGCGCTGCCGC
>DATLZJ010000028.1:0-2838 GCA_035574055.1 Caldilineaceae bacterium | reverse complement strand
GCCGCTCCAGCTCTTTCTGGCGAGTAATATCGCGCACCGACGCCGTGTAATGGACCTTGCCGCCGATCACCGTCTCGGCGATGTAGACCTCCACGGGAAAGCGGCGCCCCGACTTGTGCCTGCCTGTTGTCTCAACGCGACAGCCCAACGGGAGGCGATTTGGCTCGCCGAAGTCTTTACTGCCTTGTATGGAGTTTCCTATCGCAGGGGCAGGCGCATAGGTTGGCAGCAGGTCCCCAAGCCGCTTCCCCAGCACTTCATCCGGCCGGTGACCGAAGATGGTCTCGATCTGGCGGTTCGCCATGATGATCCGGCCGCTCTCGTTGGTAGCAACCACGCCGTCGCCTACTGCATCCAGCACACTGGTCAGTGCGGCCTGTGCAGTTTCGCGGCTTGTCACCTCGTGCAAAAGCCGGAGATTGGCATCGGCCAGCTCGTGCGTGCGCCGCGCGATCTGCTCGCGCAGCTGTTGTGGCCGGCGCAAGACCTCAAAGACAATGTAGCCGACCAAACCGGCCAACGCCAAAATCAATGCCCGGTCAGGGCCAAAGGCCCCCGGCTCAGGCCAGCCGCCTTCGGGCGCAACGGCCAGGGTCCAACGACCGTTGGGCACATCCAACGGAATTTCGACCGGCTCAACCGGCGCAATCGTGGAGCGCAGAAAGACGGTCGGCTCACCGCCATTGTCGGGCAAATGGGTCAGGGCAAAGTCGTAGCCGCTGCGGTCAAAGCGGTCTATGCCCGTGGCGGAGATCAAATCCTCTAGGGTCATCACCACGAGGGCGAGACCCCAAAAGTGTTCTTGGCCGCCGCTATCGGTGACAAAAACGGGCCGGTAGGCAACCCAGCCGCGGGCGCCCGTGGATAGATCGAGCGGTCCAGCAAGGGCTAACCGGCGCTCGATAATCGCTCTGGTGACGGCCTGCTTGCCGCGAGGGTCCGCCATCAAGTCCATACCCACGACCTGCGCCGCGATGCCGGGCGGATAGGCAGCCCGGATGACGCCGTTGGGCGCTAACTGAACGCTAGAGACGCTGCCAAAGGTGTCCATCAACTGGGCAGCCAACCCGTCAAACTCGGCAAACTGCCCGTCCGTCTCTTGTAGCACCGCCGCCAACGCGCTGGCTGCCGCCAACGAGCGGTCAATCTCCCGGCGCAACAGATAACCTTGTTGTGCGCTGAGTCGCAGCACTTGCGCGCGATACTCAGCCGCGTGTTCCTCACTGATTCGATTCGCCAAGCCGAAACCGACCACCATCACCAACAGGCCGGCGGCCAGGCCCAATAGGTAGGATTGGAATTGCATCACAGGGAGAGTCATCCAACGCCAGGTATCTTACGGCGGGCAGGCTGCGTAACCAGATTATACTGGATTTGTCTCGAATCGTGCCAGTGTGTTTCAAGCACCCCGCCTTGCAGGTCCCCAGGCAGCGGATGCTAGTCCTGCGGCTCGAATCGGTAGCCGGTATTCAGCTCATTCAGCAGGTAAACCGGATTCTTGGGGTCCTGCTCGATCTTGCGGCGTAGGTGCCAGATATAAACCCGCAGATAATCAATATCGTCAAGATACTCAAAGCCCCAGACCTGTTCCAGAATCTGGCGAAACTCCAGCACGCGCCCCTTGTTTCTCACCAAGAGCGCCAACAAGCGGTACTCGGTGGGCGTCAATTTGACGACCGCGCCGCGCACGGTCACGCGCCGCCGGTTCAGGTCCACGGTCAGATAGGCATCCTGATAGGCGATTTGCTCTTTGCCGACCGGCTCCGCGCGGGCGCGGCGGAGATTCGCCTGCACCCGCGCCACAAACTCACGGATGCGGAAGGGCTTGGTGACATAGTCGTCGGCGCCTAGTTCCAGCGCGCGCACCACATCCTGCTCGCGCCCCTGTGCCGTGAGCATAATAATCGGCGTCTCGGACACTTCGCGGATACGCCGGCAGACCTCCCACCCACTCAGCTTGGGCATGGCAATGTCGAGCACCAACAGGTCTGGCTGCCTCTCATGAAAGAGGCGCAGCCCCTCAAGGCCATCATGCGCTGTGAGCACGGAATACCCTTCAGCCTCGAGATTGTAGCTGACCAGCTCGGCCAGCATGGGATCGTCGTCTACTACTAAAATGCGGGCCGCCACGCTTGCCGCACTCCTTACCAGCTTGACCTAGCTCGCCTGCACCTAGCTCGCCTGCACCTAGCTCGCCTGCGATGACGGTACAAGTGTCGCTCGATAGCGAGTCGCCCTCTCCACCGCTTCGCGCGTCCAGGGCATGGCATGATACACGCCCTCGCGCCACATCGTGATCTGATCATCATAATGGTCGGCAAGAGGATGGCCGGACTGGCCGGAGGTAATGACCGACTGCGCGCGGTCCCACACACCCACTTCAAAGACCTGGCGGTAACTGGCCGTCACCTGCACCAGTCCCAGGGGCAATTGGGGGCTGTTATAGGTCTGATTCGGCGTCGTTGCATCGCCGCCGACCGGCATCGGGCCTCGGTTGAAGAGGCCGCGAAAGAGGCGCACGCTACCCAACGGATGCACATAGCGCACCTGATGGACTCGGCCCCAGCTCCAGCGCCTGGCATTGTCGCCAAGCTCCTCGCGCAAGCGATAGACGGCGCTACGCAATGCCGCATGGAGCACCTCATCACGGGAGCGTGGCGCTCCCTGTACATCGGCGTACCAGGGCGACTCCTCATGGTCGCTCACCAGCTCCACCAGCCGGGTCATCGCTCGCAGTGAAAAACCATGGATCAAAAACAGCGGGCTGCTGCTGATGCCGTAGTAGCCGGCGCGCAACTCTCCCAGCTTCTGTCCAAAGACCTCGTCGAGCAGATAGAG
>DATLZJ010000027.1:0-9065 GCA_035574055.1 Caldilineaceae bacterium | reverse complement strand
GGGGCGGCGGCTGGCTGGGCGCGCTGGGCAACAACCTGTTGTTGGGGCATGGCTTTGTGGATTTCGGCGGCGCCGGCACGGTGCATCTGGTGGCGGCAGGTTTTGCGCTGGCGGCGCTGGTGGTCTGGGTGCCGCGCCGCCAGCGGCGCAGTCTGCAATCGCAGTCCTTGATCACAGGCCGGTTGCCGCTGCTGGCGGTGGTTGGCAGCCTCTTCGTGTTGGGCGGCTCGATTGGCTGGCTCTGGTCCAATCCGCTCCAGATGAGCACCCTCGACGAGATGGCGCTGATGCGCGGCAGCGTCAACTGCATCCTCTTTGCCGCCGGCGGCATGTTGGTGCCGCTGGCCTACACTTGGTTTGTCACCGGGCGCAGCGAGCCGCTCATGAGCACGCGCGGGCTGGCGGCGGGCGTGGTGGCCGGGCTGGCCGTGGGACCCTTCGTCTCGCCGGGCATCGCCTTCTTCATCGGCCTGCTGGCCGGGGCGACGGTGCCTTTTGCCACCTATCTGGTAGATGGGCTGCTGCACCTGGATGACGCGACCGGGGCCGTGACGGTCAGCGGGCTGCCGGCAATGGTGGGCTTGTTGCTGCTCGGCCTTTTTGCGGATGGCTCAACCGGCCAGGGCTGGCAGATGACCGGGGTAGATAGCTATTTGGGCGTCAGCGGCCAAGGCGTCTCCGGCCTCTTTACCGCCCGCGGCTATCAGATGGATTTCCCAGGCCAGATGCAGGCCCAGATCATCGGCGTGGTGGCCTTGGGGTTGTGGGGCTTCTTGGCCGGGATGGCGCTCTCCATCCCGTTGGGTCTGCTGCTTCACGGTCTGCTGCGCAGCAGCGGCATGACGGCGGAGCCGCCGCTGATGCCGGGCGATCCGGGCATTGCGCCCGTCTCTCAGGCGACCGCCGGCAGCTCCGGCAGATTGGTCAAAAAATAACCCGCTCGCTAGCGCCAATCCTGCCACATCGAGAGCAAAATCAGCGGCTCTCTCATATTATTCCTCGCCCAAGCGGCTGCCGATGAAGCCGGGGGCGCCGTTGAGGAAACTGCGCGCCTCCATCGCCCGTTTCCCGGCGGGCTGCACTTGCACCAGGAGCAGCAAGCCCGCGCCCGTCCCGACTGCCGGCCCCTCCGGCGTCTTGACCACCTCACCCGGCGCAGCCTGTCCGGGCAGCACCCTGGCCTGCCAGATTTTGAACGGCTCGCCGCGCCAAGTGGTGAAGGCGCTGGGCCAGGGCGTGTAGGCGCGGGTCATACGCTCGATGGCGTCGGCAGGCAGGCGCCAGTCAATCTTACCCGCCTCCTTCTCAATCTGTCTACAGACCGAGGGCGTCCCCGGAAGTTGGTCTTGGGGGATGGGCGGCAGTTCGCCCGCCAGCCAGCGGGGCAGTGTCTCCACCAACAGCGCCGCGCCCTGTTCGGCCAGCCGCGCCGAGAGGGTGGCGGTGGTGTCGTCGGGATAGATGGGCTGCTCGGCCTGGGCCAGGACCGGGCCGGTGTCCATGCCCTCGTCCATGAGCATGATGGTGACGCCGGTGGTAGAGACTCCATCCAGAATGGCCGCGCTGATGGGCGAGGCCCCCCGGTAGGCGGGCAAGAGGCTGGCGTGGACATTGATGCAGCCAAAGGTAGGGATCGCCAGCACGCGGCGCGGCAGGATCAGCCCATAGGCGGCGACGACCAGCAGATCAGGCGCCAGCGCGGCCAGCGCCTCGACCGCAGCCGGGTCCTTGCGAAGTGTGGCCGGCTGGAGGACGGGCAGCCCATACGCGAGCGCCTGCCGTTTGACCGGCGAGGCGACCAGTTGTTTGCCGCGTCCAGCGGGCCGGTCCGGTTGGGTGACGGCGGCGACCAGCGCCCAGCCGTGGGCCGCTGCGTGGTCATGCAGCGCCCGCAGGGTGGGCACGGCAAAGTCCGGTGTACCCATGAAGACGATCCGCACCGGCTGCGGAAGAGCAGGAAAAGATGTCGTCACGCTGCGCTGAATCCTTCGCCGTCATTGGCTCTCCCCTGATAGACCAGTCGCCTGCCATTATACAATAGACCAGCATCAAGCAAGACGCACATCCACAGATAGGGCAGAGATACTACAACAGGGGTTGGCAACCCGCCCCCCTCCGGCGTGTTCTGCATCATCAAATCGTGAACACGGCGGCTGTTCACACTCTCAGGCGGCAGCGCGTAGGTGCGGTATCCTACCGCACTGTTCACAGCGTCAGGCGATAGATCGTAGGTGCGGCATCCTGCCGCACGGCTCGATGGCGTCGCGTCTGCCCGCGCGCACGAACAGCGGCAGCGCTGACGCGCCCTTCCCTGTGGGCCGCATGGGCATGGCGTGCGCACGCTGCGCCAGGTGGGCTTGGCCAGCCGCTCGTGGGCGGCGCCCAGGCAGACGCCGCGCAGCGAACCAGCCGGCGGCGCCCCGCTTGAAGCTAAGGTTCACGCTTTACCTTGACGGGGACGAAGCCAAGCCGCGTCCGGGCGAGGCGACGCCTGTGCTCGCAGCCAGCCCGTGCGCGCCACGAGTGGCGCCGGATACCGCACCTACGGGGAGGCTGCGCCCTGCTGTTCACGAAGCGCCTCTTTTTTGTTCACGAACATATGACACATCTCACGGCGGCCAAGACAGCATTAGTGATATTGGATGCGTGGGTCCAACACACCATAGACAATATCGGCGATCAGGTTAAAGAGCACCACGAGGATAGCAAAGATCACCGTGGTGGTCATCACCACCGGAACGTCAAAGCTCTGGATCGAATTGATGAGCAACGCGCCCAGCCCGTTGATCCGGAAGATCTGCTCGGTAATGATCGCGCCGGCAAAGATGTTGGGAATGCCCAGCGCGATCAATGTCGCCACCGGGATCAAGCTGTTGCGCAGCACATGGCGAATGATCACCAGCCGCTCGCGCAGCCCCTTGGCCCTGGCCGTCCGCACATAGTCCGAGGTCAGGTTGTCCAGCATGGAAGAGCGGGTAAAGCGGCTCAAGGTGGCCGTCTGGAAAAAGGTCAGCACGGCCACAGGCAGCACCATCTGCCGGACCTGCGCCACAAAGCTATCCCAGTCATTGACCTGCAACGTGGTATTGTAGACCGAGGGGAACCACTTGAGGTGGACGCTGAAAATAATAATGGCAAGCAAGCCGGTGAAGAAGGTGGGCAGCGAGTAACCCAGCACTGAAAAGACAGTGCTGATTTGGTCGAAAATCGAATTTTGTTTGACTGCGCTCAGGACGCCCAACGGCACCGCGATCATCACCGCAAAGAGATAGGACAGCCCTACGACCCACAGGGTCTGGGGCAGCCGTTCCAGGATCAGATCAATCACCGGCTTGCCCCGGCTGGTCCAGGAGGTGATGCGCAGCCGCTCCTCGGAATTGCCGATAGTCACGCCCGTCAGCGACTCCAGCGCATTGAGCGGCTCATTGACAAAGAACTGCTGCATCCACTTGAGATACCGGATGTGGAAGGGCTGGTTCATGCCCAACGACTGGCGGATCTTCTCGCGCACATCCTGGGGGATGCTCAAGGGCAGGTTGCTGGTAGGGTCGCCCGGCGCCAGATCGAGCAGGGCGAAGATCACAAAGCTGATCAGCAGCAGTGTCGGAATCGCGGTTAAGACGCGGCGAAGTGTGTATTGCCCCATAAATCAACACAACCGATCAACGATCAAATCACACTAGACAGCGGGCGGTCTGCGGAAAGACCTCCCCGCAGACCGCCACAAGAGAAACCTTACTTGATCCGGTACCAGTCCTCGATATTCCACTCCTCGGTGTCCCAGCCGTTCATCTGGATACCACCCAGAGTGTTGGCATAGGCCGAGACTGAGCCACGGAAGATCAACGGCAGGTTCACATACTGCTGCGCCAACATGTCGTTGAGCTGCATGGCGAGCTGGGCGCGTTCCTCCGGGTCGGTGGCCTGGGTCAACTGTTGGAAGAGCGCGTCATACTCCTCGCTGCACCAGCGCTCCACATTGTTGCCCAGCCAGTTGTTGGCGGCGCGGGCGATATTATCGCCGGGGGTCTCGCGGGTGCAGATCCAGCCGCCCAGGTAGTTCTGCGGGTCCGGGTTGTCCGGGCCGTTGGTGAACATCTGCACATCGGCATAGAACTTGCCCAGCGTGTCCGGGCTGGCCGGGTCGCCGCCGAAGTAGACCGCCGCGTCCACGTTGCGTAGCTCGGTCTCGACGCCGATCTCGGCCCACCATTGCTTAACAAGCGCCTGGGTCTTCTGGCGCACCTGGTTGGTGGAGGTGACATAGACCAGGCTCAACCGCATCCCATCCTTTTCCCGCACGCCGTCGCCGTCGCTGTCCACCCAGCCGGCCTCCTCCAGCAGGGCGGCTGCGCCCTCCAGGTCTTGGGTCAGACAGGCGTCATTGGCAGTCGAGACGACCGCGGGCGGGCCGGAGAGGATGTTGCAGGTGGGCCGGCCGCCGGGGCCGTAGAGCTGCTCGGCGATCACATTGCGGTCAATCGCCATGGAGAGCGCCTGGCGCACGCGGATGTCGGAGAGGATCGGGTGCGGGTTGGGGTCTTCCGGCGTCCACTCGGAGCGCAGCTCGCCCAGGTCGGGGCTGGGGTTGGTGAAGTTGATCAAGATGCGCTCGACATTGCCGGCGAAGGCGCTGACCAGCGTACCCAACCCCGCCGCCTCCATATCGGCCAGAATCTGCGGCTCCACCTGGAGGTTCCAGGCATAGTCCGCCTCGCCGGTCTCTAGGACGGCGCGGGCCGCCGCCGCAGCGTCGCCGCCGCCCTTGAAGATCACCTCGGCGAAGTGCGGCTTGTCCGGCTCGCGGTAGTTCTCATTCACCACAAAGGTGACCACATCATTGGCGCGGAAGTCCTGAACCTTGAAGGGGCCGGTGCCGATGGGATAGGTGTTCTGCTCAGAACAACCTTGGGCCGCCGCGCCGATGCAGTTCTCAAACTGGGCCTTTTGCAGGATCGGCGCCAAAACGCCGCCAAAGGGGTTGTAGGGGAAGGGCTTGGGCGCGTCAAAGGAGATCCGCACCGTCAGGTCATCCACCGCCTCGACGTTGGTGACGCCTTCATAGGAGGTGGCCGACGAGCAGCCGGTCTCGGGGTGGGTGCAGTATTGCCAGGTGAAGACCAGGTCTTCAGCGGTCAGGGGCGTCCCGTCCGACCAAACAACGCCCTCCTTCAGCTTCCAGGTGACGCTCATCAGGTCTTCGGCAATGCCCCCGTTTTCGACGGTGGGAATGTCCTCGGCCAGGACGGGCACCAGGTTGCCCTCAGGGTCATAGTTGAAGAGGGGTTCCAACACCAGCGACGCAGCATGATAGTCCTTGGTGCCGGTAGAGAGATAGGGATTCATAATCGAGACGGCCTGCCAGTAGAGAATGGTCAGGGTGCCGTCGGTGCCCCGTCCGGAGGTCGTTTCCCCGCTCTCTTCGGCGGGCGCCTGCGCCTCTTCAGCAGCCGCTTCCTCGGCTGGCGCCTGGGCTTCGCCGCCGGTTTGGGGCGCCGGCGCTGCGCAGGCCGACAAGATCAAGACCAAGATCACCGCTAGCCCCAGCAGATACAGGCGCCTAGGCTTCCTCATTCCTGACATAGTACGTTTCTCCTTTAAGGCATGACAGTTGGTGAAGCGTGACAGTTGGCTCGGAACAGCCTGCAGGAAAGATGGTAGAGACATCGGTTCCATACCGGCGACATTGCCGGCGCCGGCACAACCGGACAGCACAAGGGAAGCAACCCCGTAGAAGCTACCCTAAGCAGTGGAAGCTGCCCTAAGAAGAGGT
Organism: Caldilineaceae bacterium; assembly: GCA_035574055.1. Classification (GTDB taxonomy): domain Bacteria; phylum Chloroflexota; class Anaerolineae; order Caldilineales; family Caldilineaceae; genus QEUY01. The sequence continues at coordinate 3,292 of DATLZJ010000027.1, read as the reverse complement.
GTGGCGGGCAGCACTCCGATGGTTGCCTGTCCTACTTGAGGCGGGCAAAATCTTACAATGTTTTTGAGGGCCTGTCAAAGCAGCTTTTTCGATCCTTGTTGGCGCACATGCGCAGCGCAGGCCGCCCTACGGCTGTCCCTCGCGCACCCGTTCACCGGCCAATCGCTCCAGCGCCCCCCGCACGCGGGCGGGTATGCCGCGCGTGCGCGCCTGCAAGAACGCCAGCACCCGGTCCGCGCCGATACCCTCATCGGCGGCGCGCTTGAGGCTGCGCTGGTTGATCTGGTAGACAAAGTGGGGATAGCTGGCCTGCCAGGCGGCAAACCGCTCGACGCGAAAGCGGTCGCTTAGGGGGGTGCCGAGCGGCACGGTGACGGTGAAATCGTCCCCCACGGTCATCGGGTCGTGCGGCTTCTCGTGAGGTTGGGGCGTATCGTGGCCCAACCAGAGCGATCCCCAGCGACTCAACGAGAGTTGCAGGTCATCGCCCGCCGACGGCTCGGCCAGGTCCATAGCCGATAGCCAATGGAGCGGCCCGCGTATGAGGAAGCGCAGCAGCGCGCCCTCAACCGCATCCCATTGCTCGAAACCCCGAAGGAATTCCTGCGTAGTGGAGCTACGGATATACCAGGTGTCGTAGTTGCCGGTCGGGCGTTGGAAGTCCGGCTCGACTTTCTGAATGGCCTGGACGACATCGGATTGGGCATACCAGGCGCCGGGCTGGAGCTTGGCGAGCAACTGGAGCACGGCTGTCCGGGTCTGGAACGGGTCATTCTTCCAGTTGCCGGTCTCCGCGCATTCGAGTCCTGGGGTGCGGCAGAGGTCGTTCCAGTCGGGCGACTGGCGCCAGGCGTCCCACAGGGCCTGCCGCTGCTCGGCGCGGGTCTTCTCGAGGAATTGGCGAACACGGTTGTTGGTCAGATGAACGCAGCCGTCATCCCCCCGGCGCAGCCAGCCCAGCCGGTTCGCCAGGTGGAGCAGCAGGGCCAGCCGCACATTGAGGTCCGGCACATCCTCACTGAAGGGCATCTGGAGCCGCTGGACAAAGCGGTCAATGTCCTCCGGGTGGGGGCCGGCGGGCGTCAACCGCAACTGCTCGGTATGCAGGAAGCCCAGCAACGTCCCGGCGTCCTCCAGGAAGCTGTCGTCGGCCAGCAGCGCCCGCGCGGGCGGTGGGGGCGGCGTTGGGCGCACGGGCAGGCCACTCTCGGCCCCGGCGCCTTGCGGGTGGGGCAGCCAGGGGGCGACATCGCTGGGGATGTAGATGACCGTATGGGCCTTTTGGCCCGCGCCCTTGAACGTGCGGCCAATCAGCCCGTAGTAATAGAGCAGCTCGGCGGCGCTCTCCGGATACTCCCAGGGCGTTTCACGTTCGAGCTTGGCCGGCCCCATCTGGCGGATGCCGCCGAACTGGCGGCTGAACTGGGCCTCGGCCATCTCCCCGCCTTCACGCAGGAGGGTCTCAACGGCTACCTTGCTGTCAGGAAAGTAATCAACGGCCTCTTCAAAGGCCATTTGGACGGAGGTGGGGTCGGTAATCTGGGCAGCCAGCAGCTCGATGACCTGCTCCCGGCTATTTGCAGTATCCAGAAAGGCGTTGCGTAGCTCGGCCAGCACCTGGAGCAAAATATCGGGATAGTCGAGTAGCATCTGAGAGGTCGTCGGCATGCGCTGCATGGGGTCAGGCGCGAGTGAGTTGTCAGCGCCTGGAAACTTCGTTATACTGTTTGGCGTTCTTGTTTAGTCGGGCTATATGCAATCACGTGCATGGTAGAGCCTTAATTCGATCGGCGCCATAGACCGTAGGTGCGGTATCCTTACCGCACGCTCTGGGATAACACGCTCGTGCGGCATCCTGCCGCACCTACAATGATGGTCTGCGCGGATTGTATACAGCCAAAGGAGCTTGACCTATCATGACAAAATATACATCCTACCGGCCTGCCGCCAGGGGATGGAGCTGGTCAAACCTGTTACGCGACCTGGCCGCTACCTGGCGCTTACTGTTGGACCCCAAGGTGCCCGGAATGCTCAAATTGATGCTGCCCCTCCTGGCGCTGCTCTATTGGGTCTGGCCGTTGGACTTGATCCCCGGCTTGCCGCTGGACGATCTCGCGCTGGTGTTACTCGCAGCCCGGCTCTTTGTGGCCCTCGCCCCCCAGGAGAGCGTCCATCGCGCCTTCAACGGCGGCGCTGGCCCCACCGCTTCCCGCGCCCACGCTGGACGTGTTTACCCTGAAGACGACGCCAATGTAATTGACACCACCTGGCGTGTGGTTGACGACTAAAACCGGCCACCAGATAACGATGCGCAATTCCCGTTCCCGGCGCAACAAGCTCCAGCGCAAACCGGCCCAGCCTACGCACGCCACGGTTGATCCATACCGGGAGCCGGCCCGCGGCCCAGAGCCAACTCCTCGCCCTCCCTTCCGGCAAGACCCCAACAGTCAAGCCTACCGGCATCCGGTCGAGCTAGGGATCGAGCATGAACCGGTTGAGCATGAACATGTGACGGCTATCGAGGTCGAGGAGGTTGATGTGGACCGCCCCGCCTCTGCGAATTCAACATCACTCACGCACATCCCCGAAGTCGAGGTCAATGCTGCCCTGGCGCGCATGGTGGGCAATGCGCTGGAGGCGCTAGCCGGCACGCAGCAGGCCGTCCTCAACGGCCAGTCTACCGTGCGGGAAATCCTCAACGTCGTCGTGCAGGACAATTTTAACCTTAAGGACGAGAATCGCAAACTGCGCGACAGAATGCTGGAGCTGGAGCGGGCGCTGGCCGAATATCAGCGCCGGGAAGAGACCCGCAAAGAACGGCTGGAGGGCCGCCTGCGCGCGCTGGAGGCGACCGTGGCGGCCCTCCAGCAGCAAGTGGCCCAGTTGGTCCAGATCCAACGCCAGCAGCAACGGCGCCGCGGCTGGTTCGGCTAACCTTTGCGGCTGGTAAAGGTCTCGACCACCAGCGGCTCGCCCACCAGATCATATTCCATCGCGCCGTTGATGTAGACCTCGAACATGGAGCCGAGGGGCGCGCCGCGCACACCCGGCACCAGCACCAGCCCGTCCACCTCCGGCGCATCCCGATAGCTTCGCCCCAACAGCAACGGCTCACGGCTGCCGGCGATCTCGCCCTCACCCTCGATGAGGATTTCCAACCGCTTCCCCACCTGCGCCTGGTTCTTGCGCAGGCTGATCGGCTGTTGTCGCTCCATCAGCCGGGCGTAGCGTTCCGCCTGCACTTCGGGGTCCACCTGATCGGGCAGCGCCGCCGCGGGCGTCCCCGGCTCCG